>NZ_JBSGDD010000018.1:0-92774 GCF_053602195.1 Kitasatospora sp. NPDC004531
CCCGCGCGACCCGCCCACCGAGGCTTCACCGAGGCGATCGACTCGACGTTGTTGACCACCGTCGGGCAGGCGTACAGGCCGGCGATCGCCGGGAACGGCGGGCGCAGCCGGGGCTGGCCTCGGCGCCGGCGGGGGTGCCGTTCAGGAACAGCGCGACGGGTCCGCCGACCAGCAGGACGGCTCCGGTGGCGAGGATGACGGGCAGCAGCAGGCGGGCCAGGCCGGCCCGGTCGGCGGCGGCGGACCGGGTGGCGGCCGCCGCGCCGAGGGTGGGTCCGGCGCTGCCGCTAGGCTTGGCGCTGCTGCCGGGCGGGGTGTCGCCGGGCGCCGCGCCGTCGGCGGGAGCGCCGTCGGGCAGGAGGCCGCCGCCGGCGGCGGGGTTGCCGCCCGTACCGCCGGCCGCGCCCCCGTTCCCGCCGCCGTCACCGCCGGGGCCGTTGCCGGCGCCGGGTGCGGTCTGGTTGCCGGGCAGGGCGCTGTCCTGGGCGGCGACGTGTCCGGCCGCGGACTTCGCCGCGGCGACCTGACTGTTCGTCAGCCCGGCGAATCCGGCGGCGAGTTGGCCGGGGTTGCGGCCGTAGATCTGGCCCTTGGCGGGGTCGGTGACGGTGCGCACGAAGCGGGCGATGGCCTCCGCCTTGTCCTTGGCGACGCCCTGGGTGGGCAGCATGGCGTACTGCACCATGGTCAGCGGGTACGCCTTCGGGTCCTTGGCGTACGCCGAGTCGGCGTCGCCGTACGGGAGTTGCTGGGTGCCGGTGGCGGCGTCGACGGGCATGTCGGCGACGGCGGCCTGCATGGCGCCGATCGTCGGGGTGGTGAACCCGCCTGCCGGGTTGGGGAGTTGGGCTTCGGGAAGGCTCATCGCCTGGGCCTGGCCGGCGTCCATGATGGCGAACAGGGCGCGCTTGCCGTTGTCCTGGCTGATGCACTTGGCGTGCTGGCCCTGGACCTCGTCGGGGTTCAGGCAGGACGGCCGGACCTCCAGGGCCATCCGCAGCACCTGGCCGAGGCCGCCGAGCACCGGGTTCCACTCGTACTGCTTCCAGTTGGACCGGTCCGGCGGGCCGGTGAAGTCCTGCGGCTGGAGCGCGTCGACGGGGAAGCCGGGGTAGCTGGAGCGCAGGTACTTGGTGTCGAGGTGCATGCCCCACGGGTCGGGGGCGCCCTGGAGGAACTGGGCGGCGGCCGGGTCGGCGGCGATCCAGCCGGTCAGCCGGGTGACCAGGTCGGTGGTGCCGCCGACGACGATCGGGGCGGTGGCGGCGAAGGTGCCGCCGGCCAGGCAGCTCGGCCAGGTCGGGCCGTGGTCGCCGCTGGGGTTGAGTTCGAGGAACTCGGGGTCGGTGAACAGGCAGATCGGGTTGCCCTTGACGCTGTCGGTCCGGTCGTCGGCGCTGAGCCGGTAGCTCTGGGTGAGCATCTTGGCGAGCAGCCGCTGGTTGAGCTTCAGGGTGCGGATCTGCCGGTGGCTGTCGCCGTCGTCGACCAGGAACACCACCGAGATGGCGCTGTTGGCGAGCGGCGCGTAGGTGTAGGGGCGGGTCGGCGGGTCGCGGTCGGGCACCGAGGTGAGCGCGATGTCGCCGCCGGAGCGGCGCAGGAACGCCGAGCGGGCCTGCGGTTCGCCGCCGCCGGAGGTGTACTGCACGGTCAGCGGGTCGTTGCCCTGGCACAGGCCGGTGCGCCACTGCTGGACGGCGCGGTCGGCCATCTCCAGGCCGATCGCGGAGAAGTCGGCGTTCTTGGCGGCGCAGGCCGCCGGGGTCGGGCCGAAGCTCAGCGGCACCACCACGTGGTTCTTCCAGGCGCAGGCCTCGCCGCTGGCCCAGCGGCTGCCGCCGGTGTTCTCCACCGCCACCACGTTGTCGCTGGCGGTGTTGAACAGGCCGTCGGAGTCCGCCGAGTGGTCGTCGCAGTTGATCTCGCCGGCCGGCCACTGGTAGGCGCCGATCGAGTCGCCGCCGTAGTTCGCCTCGATCACCAGCGAGCACTTGTGGGTGGGGTCGCAGCCCAGGGTCTGGCTCTGCTGCGCGGTCCACACCTCGATGTCGGCCTCACCGCTGCCGTCCGGGCGGGTCGCGGCGATCACCATGTTGGACGGGAACTCGGGCGTGGTGGTGCCGGGCGCCGGGAACGGCTGCTGGAAGCCCTTGGCGGGGTCGGCGTTGTACAGGCTGGAGCCGTAGCAGTCGGTGATCTTCGGGTCCTCGCCCCGGCACTGGTAGACCCGCACCGGGTAGCGGGCGACCTTGTCGAAGCCGGAGTTCCCGTGCGGGTTGAGCACCACGGGGACGGGCTGGAAGTCGGCGTCCACGGTGGTGGTGAAGCCGCTCCAGCTGACGTGCAGCACCTGGTTGCCGAGGCCGCTGGTCGGCGTGACGGTGACGGAGCCGGCCGGGCCGGTGCTCCAGTTCAGCGGGTCCCAGCGGGGCGGGCCGGGGACGGTCGTCCCGGCGGCGGCCTGCGCCTGCGGGACGCCGGTGGCGCCGAGCGGCAGCAGCACGGCGGCCGCGCCCAGCGTCCAGGTCAACACGGCCGCCAGCCAGGCCCGCCACGGGCGGAATCCGGTTCTGGGCCCTGACGGGCGCACTCTCATCGGCACAGCACCTTCCGGCGACGGGCGCACCGGAGCAGGCACGCACGGAGGACAGGGAGCGGAGCGGCGGCGTTCGGCGGCTCCGACGATATTCGGCCAGTGGCGTCTGACCGGATGCTGTCCACCAGGTGTACGAGACCCCAATTAGTGCTCGAATCAAGCGAATTGATGTGCCGTCAGTGTCCGGATACGCGCGCACCGCCCGCCCCCGTGGGGCAGGCGGTGCGAAAGGTGCGGATGGGTCAGGACGCGGGAGTGTAGCTGACGGTGAAGCTGCCGACGCTCTGGCCCGCGGTGAAGAAGGAGGTGTGCAGCTTGCCGTCCAGGTACTGCGCGCCGTCCGGGTCGACGGCCAGCGAGGTGGCGGACAGGTTCTGGGTGGCGCCGCTGCGGGTGACCACGGTCTCGCCGGCCGGGGCGAACAGCGCGACGGGGGTGGTGGAGCCGTCCGGGACACCGGTGACCTGGTAGGTCTCGGAGGAGAACGCCAGCTGGCGGAAGGCGATCGCGCTGCCGGTGCGGGCGTCGACGAACAGCAGGCCGCCGCCGAACCGGATGGAGCCCCAGAACTCGGCGAGGCTGCCGGAGCCGTCGGTGACGGGGAAGCTCGCCGACAGGCCGGTGCTCGGGTCGTAGCCGGCGGTCGCGGTGGGCAGCGGGACGGCCACGATGCCGGCCTGGGCGGCCTGCTGGAAGAACGCGTTGCTCTCGTGGATCACCGCGTTGCCGGCGGCCGGCGCGGCCGAGGCGGTGGTCGCGGAGGCGGCGGTGACGGCGAGCGCGAGGCCGGCGGCAGCGGCGGCGATCCGGGCGAACGTGCGGGACATCGTGGCTCCTTCGGAACGGGGGTGCGGGGTTCTGGTCGCGCGGGGTTCTGGTGGTGCGGGGTCCTGCGGTGCGGTTTTCGGGTGGTGCGGGGTTCTGGCGGTGCGGGGTGCGTCGTGCACGGCGGGTGTGCCGCCAAGGGGACGCCGCCCGTCCCCGGTGGCTGCGGGACGGGCGGCGAAGTGTGCTGTTGTTGGCGGATTCTGACGGTGCGTCAGTGGATGATCGCGCCGCAGCCGGTGGCCGGCAGGTTCAGGAAGCCGTAGCTGGCGATGTCGGCGCGGCCGGCGGTGCCGCAGATCCAGCCGGTGGGGCCGAAGATGGCGCGCAGCGCGTTGCCCTGGGTGGTGTTGGCGGTGTAGTCGCCGTCCCGCAGCACGTTGAACAGGACGCGGCCGTAGCTGCCGCCGGCGAACGCCGGGTTCAGGGTGTTGGTGCTGGTCAGCGGGTTGACGCCGTTGACGCTGCGCAGGGTCAGGGTGCCGGGGAGGTCGCTGCCGCCGCCGTGGCCGTTCAGCTGGCCCACGTAGTGGCCGACGGAGTACGGGAAGACGCTGTCGAGGTTGGTGAAGACGGGGTCGGTGCCCTCGTTCTCCTCCGGGCCGGTGGTGACGCAGGCGCCCGGGGTGATGTTGCCGATGGCCTGCAGGAAGAACGAGCGGGTGCCGGAGCCGGACTGCGGCAGGTACGGCTTGATGGTGCCGGCGGTGCCGCCGACCTGCGACCAGTCGGTCTTCACGCAGGTGTAGATGTCGACCAGGTTCGCGGTGGTCAGGTTGGTCGGGGCGTGGCCGCCGGCCGGGGCGGACCAGGTGACCGCGTCCTTGGCGAAGGCGACGAAGTCGAAGGTCGCCGGGTCGGTGGGCTGGGCCGCGCGGGAGGAGCGGGCGAAGTCCAGGGTGGTGTTGGTGGTGGTGTTCAGCGCGCCGATGCCGGCGCCCGAGCCGTTCGGGCGGGGGATGGTGGAGCCGCCGGTCTTCGGGGTGATGCTGCTGGGGGTGCCGGTGGCGTCCCAGCTGTACAGGCGCGGCGTGGTGGTGTCGGTGGCCGGGATGGTGGCGTTGTAGTCGGTGGAGAACTTGCTGAACAGCGCCTGAGTGGTGTCCGAGCCGACGCCCACGATGTCCTTGGCGGCGGGGGTGACGGCCGGGTCCGCCATGGCGGGAACGGCGGCGACGGTGGTCAGGGCGGCGGTGACCGCAACGGCCGCGAGCGCCTTGGCAGCGGTGTGACGCATGGTCCTCTTCCTCCGAGGGGGATCGTGCCTCGCTGGACCGGACCGGGCGGGGTCCGGTACCGGGGAGCTCCGCGGCTACCCGGCGGGAGTGATCCTCGCGGCCGCCGGCCGTCCCCCGGAAGCCTCCCCCGGCTCCCCCGCCCCGCCGTCCGCCCTCGTCGGCCAACGCCAACTGCCCTGGTCAGCAGGCGCTTTGGCGGCCCTTCACCCTTCCTCCTCGCCATGAACACGTTCTTCTCCAGGTGTGCTCACGGGGGCATCTCGGTCATCTCCGCTTCACCCCCGCACCACCGATCCCGGCCGGACGTGCACGAACCCCTCGGGCGACCGGGAAGGCCCTGAACTCACCAGGGGTTCCCGGCCGTTCGCCGGTGGCGCTGGACGTGCTCGACGCCCTGCAGGAAGCCGGTCACGCTCTGCCGGCACTGGTCGCGCCGTAGGTAGCCGCGGGCGCTGCGGGCCACCGCCTCGCCGCCGCCCGCGCCGGCCCGGGTGGAGCGGGCCGGCAGGTAGGCCGTCCAGGTCCACTGCCGGTCCTCGCGCTGGCTCAGCACGAACCGCAGCGCCGCCCGTTCCGCCATCAACTCCGCGACGCCGAGGGCGAGTTCCCGCTCGGAACGGTAGCCGCGGACGGCCGCCGCCAGCCGCCGCCCGTTCGCGGCGACCAGCGACCATCCGGCCCGCCCGTCCGCGCCGCGCAGCGGCACCAGGCGCGGCCCGCGGGACGGCTCGACCCCGCTCACCGTCCGGCCCCGGGCGCACCGCCGGCCACCGCGGCCTCCTCGGACAGCCGGGCCAGCAGCGCCACGAACCGGCGGAACGCGTTCTGGCAGGTCGCGTAACGCTCGTACGCCCTGCTGGACTTGACCAGCGGGTTGCCGCGCACCCCGGGCACCACCCAGGTCCAGCCCGGCCCACCGCGCACGTGGGTGATCCGCGCCACCAACGCAGGCCCCAGCGCGACCAGTTCGGCGAACGCCCGCTCGGCGTCCACGGCCGAGTCGTAGACGGAGGAGGACACCGCCACCACCCGCCCGTTCATCGCCTTCAACTGCCACTGGAACCGTCCGCTCGGTGCCCGCTCCGTGAACAGGCCCTCCCCACGCACCGCCCGCCACCCCCGGGTCTCCGCCGGCCCGAGGCCCGTCCCCGGCCGCGCCACCGCATGGCGAGGCGTCCGGCTCGGACCCGAACCGGACGCACATCGTCACGCCGCGAACGCTATGTGTGCACGGACGATGTCCGGAAGTGGAATCCCTCCCCGGCCGAGTCTGTTCGCCCCGAAGTTCTCCCTTGTTAATGCGCCGTCCTGCCGCACCGCCGACGGTCCTACGAGTCGGTGTCCCAGTTGCACTTCGAGGCGAGCATCTTCTTCAGCTTGGTGTCGTTGCTGCCGGTGAGTTCGGGCCGCCAGGTCTCCAAGTCCCAGGTGGGGCCGCCGAAGTGGCCGCCGCTGGTGTTGGGGTAGGAGAACTCGGCGTGGCACAGCAGCTGCTGGTAGGTGGAGTTCTGCGCGGTCTGGGTGGCCCCCGGGAACATCCGCGTGTTCGACCAGACCTGCCGCCAGTCCTCGTTCACGTCGCTGGCGGCGTCGTCCGTCCCCAGCACGGTCTTGAACGCGGCGGCCGTCGGGGTGACGTGGACGGAGGTGAAGCGGCTGTCGGTCCAGTTGACGTAGACCTCCGTCTTCACCACCCACTTGCTGTTGGTGGTGCCGCCGTAGCCGATGCACGCGCTCTGGCAGGACTCGAAGGCGTCGGCCTGGCCGCCGCTCCACAGCAGGTACTTGCCGAACTGGAAGTCCTGCCGCACGCCGTTGTTGTCCTCGACGTTGCCGCCCACGTGCCCGGCGGCGTACTCGTCGCTGGTCGGGTAGCCGTACGTGCCCCGCTCGTAGCCGTACTGCCCCCACCACCACCCGATGTTGCCGTGCACCGCGTGCGCGCCGGTGCCGGGCGACCAGTAGACGGTGGCGCCCTGGAACTGCTGGCGGACGCCGATGCCGTCCGGGTTCTTCAACTCGTCGGTGAGCGGGTAGCCCAGGTAGCCGCCCTCCCAGCCGTGGTCGGCCCACTCCTGCCCGATCAGCCCCCACACGGCGTGCGCGTCCGTGCTCGGGCTCCAGTAGATCGATCCGCGCTCGAACACCTGCCGCCGGCCGACGCCGTCGGGCAGGCCGAGTTCGTCGCTGGTCGGACACCCGAGGGCGTCCCGCACGCCGGGCGCCTGGGTGTACTCGGTCCAGATCGCACCGTCGACCGAGTGGGTGCCGCAGAACACCTCGGCGGCGGCGGGAGCGGCCTGGACGGCCACCAGCAGGGAGGCACTGGTCGCACATGCGGCGAGTGCGGCGAAAAGCCGGGAAACTGCCGTTCCGTTCATGCCCAGCAGTATCGGGCCGGCCACCCGCTCCCGGCTGCACCAGAAACAGCCAAAGTTCGTCCACCCCCGTTCTTCGCGCGGGCCATGACGGCGCGTCACTCCAACCCCTGGCCGCCGGTGCCCCGACGCCCGGTGTGCCGATCCGCACACCCGCCCCGAAGCCCGCGCCCCCTAAGGTGATCACATGAACGGGGACATGGGGGTGGCCGCGAGCACGCGGGAGCGGACCAGGACGGGGCGATCCGGGCCGGGCGGGCGGCGGGTCGGCGGAAGCGTCTCGACCTCTCTCGCGGAGACCTCGTGACCATCCGCGTCCTGCTCGCCGACGGCCGCGAGGACATCCGCAGCGCGTACCGGGTCGTCCTCGACGGCCAGCCGGACATCCGGGTCGTCGCCGAGGCGCCCGACGGCCGCACCGCGCTGCGACTCGCCCGCCGGCTCCGGCCGGACGTGGTGCTCGCGGACATCCGCATGCCGCACCTGGACGGCCTGGACCTCACCAGACAGCTGGCGGGCCCGGACGTCGCCGACCCGCTGCGGGTGGTCGTGGCCACCACCTTCGACCTCGACGAGTACGTCCACACGGCGCTCAGCAGCGGGGCCACCGGCTTCCTGCTGAAACGTTCCAGCCCGGCGCTGCTCGCCGAGGCGATCCGCGCCGCGATGGCCGGCGACACCCTGATCAGCCCGCAGTCGACGCTCCGGCTGCTGCGGCACTACGCCCCGCCGGTGCCGTCCCAGCAGGCGCCACGCGAGACGCTCACGGCGCGCGAGCGGCAGATCGCGGTGCTGGTCGCGGACGGCGCCAGCAACGCCGAGATCGCCGCCGAGCTGCTCCTCTCCCCCGCCGCCGTCAAGCACCACCTGGCCGCCGTGCAGCGGAAACTGGCCACCCACAACCGGGTCGGCGTCGCCGCCTGGTCGCTGGCCCACCGGCACTGACCCGTCCGCCCGGTGCCGCCGCCCCGCGGCCGCCGGCCCGCGCGGTCACTGGAACAGCCGGCTGCCCGCCGGGGTGAGCGCCCAGTCGCCGAGCAGGTTCTCGCCGATCCGCACCGCGTACAGCACGCCGCCCGCGCCGAAGTGGAACGCACCGATCGGGGCGTCGCGGTCCTCGCCGGCGTAGCACAGGGTCTTCGGGGCCTCCGGCGCGATGTCGCCGTACACCACCGAGGGCTCGCCGAACTCTGCGAGCACGTCGGCCAGTTGACGCTTGTCCTCGGCCCAGTCCAGCACCCGGTCCAGCAGTTCCCCCAGCTCCTGCTCGCCGAGCGTCCGGTCCAGCCGCAGCCAGCCCCGCCGGTGGGCGTCCTCGCCGTACTGGGAGGCGACCAGCGGCGGGTCCGCCTCGGCGAAGCTGTCCCGCAGCAGGGTGGAGACCGTGCGCGTGACGGCGTCGGGCAGCCAGGCCGTCCCACGCTCGGGCTGCGGGTCGACGGCGGCCAGCGCGTCGAGCAGCTCGACCACGGCCGCCGTGCCCCCGAAGAGCTCGGGCCGCCGGACGGCCTCGTTGAGGGCGTCCAACAGCTCCTCCTGCCCGGCGGCGAGCGCCTCGGGGCCGGTCGGCCGGTCGAGATCAGCGGGGGTGACGGCGTGGGTGACGGTGCTCATGGGGTCAAGTGTGCCGGTTCGGCGCTCATTCGACGGCAACGGGGCAGCTCAGCCGCCGCCGGTGGTCCAGTTCCCGTTCGGGGCCGGTGAGTTCGAGCACCACGGTGTGGCGGACGTCCGCGCTGGACGCGGCCAGCCGCAGCCGGAGTTCGCCGGGCTCGACCGTCCGGCGGCCGTCGGGGCCGGTGCACGAGGCCAGGTCGGCGTGGAAGCGGAAGCGCACCCGTCGGCTCTCGCCGGGCTCCAGCGGCACCCGCGCGTAGCCGATCAGGCGGGCGTCGGGCCGGGTGGTGCGGGCCAGCGGGTCGTGCAGGTAGAGCTGGACGGTCTCGGTGCCGGCCCGGTCGCCGCCGTTGCGGACGGTGAGCGCGATCTCCGTGCCCGCGTCGGTGGGGAGTTGGGGCACCGGAGCGGGCTCCGGCGTCCACTCGAAGGCGGTGTACGACAGGCCGTGGCCGAACGGGAACAGCGGCGTCGGATCGAGGCTGCTGACGCCGTTGGCGAGGCCGAGCGGCGGTTGCAGGTACGTCCACGGCTGGCCGCCGGGCTCGCGCGGCACGCTGACGGGCAGTCGGCCGGACGGGTTCACGGCACCGGTGAGCACGGCGGCGAGGGCCGGACCGCCCTCCTCGCCGGGGAAGAACGCCTGCACGGTCGCGGCGCACCGCCCGTGCCAGCGGCCGAGCGCGTAGGGGCGGCCGGTCAGCAGGACCAGCACCACGGGGGTGCCGGTCGCCACCAGGGCGTCGATCAACTCGCCCTGCACTCCCGGCAGTTGAAGATCGGCGGCGTCGCACCCCTCGCCGGAGGTGCCGCGCCCGAACAGGCCGGCCCGGTCGCCGACCACGGCCACGCACAGCTCGGCCCCGGCGGCGGCCCGCACGGCCTGCTCGAACCCGCCCCGGTCGGCGCCGTCCACCTCGCATCCAGCCGCGAACTCCACCTCTGCATTGGGGAGTTGCGCGCGCAGTGCGTCGAGCACGGTGGGGATCTCGATGCCGATCGGCACCCCGGGGTGGCCGGTGCCGACGTGGCTGGGGAAGGAGTAGCAGCCGAGCATCGCGAACGGGTCGTCGGCGCGCGGCCCGACCACGGCGATCCGGCGGGTGCCGGGCGCGATCGGCAGCACGCCGTCCGGGTTGGCCAGCAGCACGACGGACTGCTCGGCGATCCGCCGGGCCAGCGCCCGGTTGGCGGGCGGGTCGAGGTCGATGCTGCCGCGGACGTCCTCGGGCGCGGTGTCGGTGCCGCAGTCGGCGGGCAGCGCGGACGGCAGCGGGCTCCACCCGGGGTCGAGCAGGCCGAGCCGGCACTTCTGCAGCAGCACCCGGCGCAGTGCCCGGTCGACCAGCCGCTCGGGGATACGCCCGGCGCGGACGGCCTCGACCAGAGCGTCGCCGTAGGCGCGGACGGTGGGCAGTTCGACGTCCACGCCGGCGGTGAGCGCGAGCCGGGCGGAGTCGGCGCGGTCGGCGGCGACCCGGTGCAGGGTCTCCAGGAAGCCGATGCCGAAGTAGTCGGCGACCACGGTGCCGTCGAACTGCCAGGTGTCGCGCAGCAGTTCGGTGAGCAGCGCGGGGTCGGCGGCGACCGGCAGGCCGTCGATCTCGGCGTAGGAGTGCATGACGGAGTCGGCGCCGCCCTCGTGCAGGGCCATCTCGAACGGGGGCAGCAGCACGTCGCCGAGTTCGCGCGCCCCGGCCCGGACGGGGGCGAGGTTGCGGGCGCCGGCGGAGGCGGAGTAGCCGACGAAGTGCTTGAGGGTGGCGAGGACGCCGGCGGAGCGCAGTCCGCGCACGTAGGCGGTGCCGATGGTGGAGACCAGGTAGGGGTCCTCGCCGATGGTCTCCTCGACGCGTCCCCAGCGCAGGTCGCGGGCCACGTCGAGGACGGGGGCGAGGCCCTGGTGGATGCCCACCGCGCGCAGGTCGCGGCCGATGCGGCTGGCCATCTCGGTGATCAGCGCGGGGTCGAAGGTCGCGCCCCAGGCGAGCGGCACCGGGTAGGCGGTGGCGCCCCAGGCGGTGAAGCCCGCCAGGCACTCCTCGTGGGCGACGGCGGGGATGCCGAACCGTCCGGCGTCGGCGAGCTGCCGCTGGGCGCGGGCCAGCGCGAGCGCGCCGACGGCCGGGTCCACGGGGGCGGTGCCGAAAGGGCGGGTGAGCTGGCCGAGACCGTGTGCGGAAAGCGCTTTCAGATCGACCGGGTCGCACATCTCGTTCTGGTGTGGTGCGACGCCGTCGCCGCCCGCGTCGGCGCCGACCCACACGCCGTACAGCTGGGCGGTCTTCTCCTCCAGGGTCATCCGCCCCATCAGGTCCTCGACCCGGAGGTGCGGGGCCTGCGCGGGGTCGCGCCAGGGCCCGTCGGGGCGCGGGTCGGTGGCGGCCGGTGCGGGTCGGTTCGTCATCGGGCGGCTGGTTTCCTTCCGCTGCTCGGTAGTGGGGGGCTGGTGCGGGCCTGGCGTCCGGTGCGCGCTCAGCCTTTGACGGCGCCTGCCATGCCGCCGACGATGCGGCGTTCGGCGAACACGAAGAAGCCGAGCGCGGGCAGCATAGACAGCGCGGTGTAGGCGAGGATGCCGGCGGTGTCCTGGGAGTACTGCGACTGGAAGGCGGCGACGCCGAGCGGCAGCGTGAAGTGCGACTGCTCGTTGAACACCAGCATCGGCAGCTGGTAGCCGTTCCAGGAGCCGAGGAAGGCGAGCACGGCGACGGTGACCAGCGCGGGCCGGGCCAGCGGCAGCATGATCCGCCACAGGAAGCCGAGCCGGGTGCAGCCGTCCACGGCGGCCGCGTCCTCCAGTTCCCCGGGGACCGCCGCCATGAACGGGCGCAGGATCACGATCGTCACCGGCAGCCCGAACGCCGCCTCGGCCAGTGCCACGCCCAACCAGCTGTCCAGCAGGTGGAGTTGGCGCAGGAGCAGGTAGACCGGCAGGGAGGCCACGCCGAGCGGGAAGAGCAGCCCGGCGGTGAAGAGCGTGTGGACGCCCTCCCGGCCGCGGAAGCGGTAGCGGGCCAGCGCGTAGCCCGCCATCGCGCCGAGGGTGCAGGTGAGCGCGGTGGCGGTGACGGCGATCAGGGCGCTGTTGCCCATCAGCCGCCAGAACACCGAAGAGCCCAGTACCTTGCGGTAGTTGTCGAGCACCCAGGGGTGCGGCAGTCCGGTCGGGTCGGCGTTCAGCTGCGCGTTGGTGCGGAAGCCGCCGAGCACCACGAAGGCGAGCGGCACCAGCGTCACGCCGGCCACCAGCAGCGCCGCGAGGTAGCGGCCGGAGAGGGCCAACGTCCGTCTGGAGAGGGCCGGTTGGCGGTCCACGGGGATCACTCCACCCTTCCGGTGAGGGCGCCGTCGGTGTCGCGGCGCAGCGCGAACCGCTGGTAGGCGAGCGCGAAGGCGAAGCAGATGGCGAACAGCACCACGGCGACGGCGCTGCCGTAGCCGAACTGGTAGCGGCGGAAGCCCCGGTCGACGACGTAGGTGGCCATGGTGGCGGAGGAGCCGGCGGGGCCGCCGAGGGTCATGATCCAGACCAGTTCGAAGAGTTGCAGCGAGCCGATCACCGACAGGAAGATCCAGATCCGGACGGTCGGGCCGAGCAGCGGCAGCACCACCTTGCGGGTGGTCTGCCAGGCGGTGGCCCCGTCCAGGGCGGCGGCTTCGCGCAACTCCGTCGGCACGCCCTGGAGTCCGGCGAGGAACAGGATGATGCCGAACCCGAGGTACTTCCAGGTGGAGACCGCGAACAGGGTGTACAGCACCAGGTCGGGGTCGGCCAGCCACTGGTGGACCAGCCCGCCGAGGCCGGCCGAGCGCAGGGCCTGGTCGACGGCGCCGCCGGGCTGGAGCATCACCAGCCAGGCGACGGCGGTGATCGCCTCGGAGAGCACGTACGGGGTGAAGGCGATCAGCCGCAGCACGGCCCGGCCGCGCAGACGGCCGTTCAGCAGCAGCGCGAGGGCGACGGTGAGCGGCAGTTGGACGGCCACCGACAGCAGCGCGAAGACCACGTTGTGCCGGATCGCCCCCTGGAAGACCGGATCGGCCAGCGCCTTGCGGTAGTTGGCGAGTCCGACCGTCCGACTGGGCGGGCCGAAGCCGTTCCAGTCGAAGAAGCTGTAGTAGACGGCGGCGGCGATCGACACCAGCACGAACAGCGCGAACAGGGCGAGCGCGGGGCCGAGCAGCAGCGCGAGTTCGGCCCGGGTGCGGGCGCTGGTGCGGCGGCGCGGGGGACGGCGGCGGGCCCGGGCGGTGGGGCGGGCCGGGGCGGCGGCCCGCTCCTCGACGGTGCTCATGCTCAGCCCGCCGCGTTCACCGCGCGGGCCACCGAGCCGGCGTCGCCCTTGCCCGCGAACAGGTCCGCGGCGGCGTCGTTGAGGGCCTGGCCGACGGCGGTGGGCAGGGCGACGTCGAAGTACACCTGCACGTAGCTCGCCTTCGCGTTGTAGTCGTAGATCTGCTTGACCACCGGGTCCTTGATGGCGGCGACGGCCGCCGGGTTGACCGGGATGGTGGCCGCGCCGGAGCCGACCAGTTCGTTCTGCACCTCGGCGCTGGTCAGGTACTTGAGCACCTGGGCGCAGTCGGCGGCGCGCTCGACGGTGCACGAGAAGCCGTCGCCGCCGCCCAGTGCCACGCTCGGGTCGCCGGCCGCCCCGGCCACCGCCGGGAACGGGAACCAGCCCAGCTGGTCCTTGTAGGAGGGGTCGGCGGCCAGGCCCTGCATGACGCTCGGGTTCCAGTCGCCCTGGAGTTCCATCGCGGCCTGCCCGGCGGCGACCAGGCCGGCCGAACTGCCGCTGCCCTGCTGGGCGGGCGTGCCGTTGAAGCCCTCCTGGAACGGCTTCAGCGCGATCAGGTCCAGCACGTCCTGGCCGGCCCTGGTGAAGCACGGGTCGGTGAACTTGGCTGCTTTCATCGAGGACTTGAGGGTGTCGACGGCGCACTCGCGGACGGCGAAGTAGTCGTAGTAGAAGGCGTCCGGCCAGCGGTCCTTGCCGCCGAGCGCGATCGGGGTCAGCCCGGCCGCCTTCAGCTTGCCGATGTCGACCTTCAACTCCTCGACGGTGGTGGGCGGTTGGCTGATCCCGGCCCTGCCGAACAGGTCCTTGCGGTACCAGAAGCCCACCACGTGCGAGTCGTAGGGGACGCCGAGCTGCTTGCCGTCGGCGGCCCAGCCCTGCGCGGCGGGGCCCAGCTCCTTGATCCAGTCGGCGGTGAGCGCCGTCAGGTCGGCGACCCGTCCGGACTGCGCCTGGGTGGCGAGCAGGCCGCCGCCCTGGTTGAAGTAGATGTCCGGCGGGTTGTCGGACTGCAGTGCCAGCGGGACCTTGGTCGGGAACTGCTCGTTCTGCAGCGGCACCACGTCCAGCTTCGAACCGGGGTGCGCCTGCTGGTAGTTGGCGGCCGCGTGGTCCCAGACGGTCTTCAACGGGTCCTGGGTACCGTTGTGCCACCAGGTCAGCGCGCCGCCGCTGCTCCCCGAGCCGCCGCTGCCGCAGGCGGTGAGCAGGGCGAACGCGGTGGCGGCGGCCAGCGCGGCGACGGGCAGGCGTCTGCGGACGGACATGGTGCGGCCTCCTGGGGCAGGGAGCGGCTCGAAAGTTTCGGGAACAGTGGTGCCGGCGGTGCCTTGCACAGTTGCGCCGACCGGGGCGGCGGTGGCGCTGATCTGCGAATCCTCGCGCCGCACCGGGCCGTTGGGCCGGCCCGCCGACGCATTCGAATGTTTCGCTCATCATTCGAATATTGCGAGGAAGCTACGGCGGCCCGCGGAGCGCGTCAAGGCCTCCGACCGAACCGGACCACCGTTCGCACACCACCCCGCCCGGTCACCCGGGGGCGCTACTATCCGTGCCATGAGCGCCGCTGAACTCGAACCCGACCCCGCGCCGACCCTGTCGGAGATCGCCCGGGCGGCCGGCGTTTCGGCGCCGACAGTTTCGAAAGTCCTGAACGGGCGGGCCGACGTGGCGCCCGCCACCCGCGCCAAGGTCGAGGAGATCCTGCGCCGCACCGGCTACCAGCGGCGGCGCACCACCGCGCCGCCGTCCCGGCTGCTCGACCTGGTCTTCCACCAGCTCGACAGCGCCTGGGCGGTGGAGGTGATCCGCGGCGTGGAGAACGTCGCCCGCGCCGAGGGCCTCAGCATCGTGCTGTCCGAGTCCGCCGGACGCCTCACCCCGGGCCAGACCTGGGTGGACGGCGTGCTCGCCCGCCGGCCCGCCGGGGTGGTGCTGGTGCTGTCCGACCTGGACGCCGCCCAGCGCGACCAACTCACCAGCCGCGACATCCCGTTCGTCGTCCTCGACCCGGCCGGCGACCCCGCCGCCGGGGTGCCCGCCGTGGGCACCGGCAACTGGCAGGGCGGCCTGGCCGCCACCCGCCACCTGCTCGACCTCGGGCACCGCCGGATCGCGATGATCTCCGGCCCGTCCGGCATGATGTGCAGCCGCGCCCGCGTCGACGGCTACCGCACCGCGCTGGAGACCGCCCGGCTGCCCGTCGACCCCGGGCTCCTGCACGAGGGCGACTTCCACCACGAGGCCGGCTACGCCGCCGCCCGCACCCTGCTGACCCGTGCGGACCGGCCCACCGCCATCTTCGCCGGCAACGACCTGCAGGCCCTCGGCGTGTACGAGGCCGCCCGCGAACTCGGCCTGCGCGTCCCCGAGGACCTCTCCGTGGTCGGCTTCGACGACCTGCCGCTGGCCCGCTGGGTCGGGCCGCCGCTCACCACCGTCCGCCAGCCGCTGGTCGAGATGGCCGAGACCGCCGCCCGCCTCGCCGTCGACCTCGGCCGCGGCCGGCACCCCGCCGCCACCCGCATCGACCTCGCCACCACCCTGGTCGTCCGCGCCTCCACCGCCCCGCCGCCCACCCGTTGACGCCGCCCCGCCCGCTCCCCTACCGTCGTCCGCGCCCCGTCCACAACATTCGCCCCGCGCTCGAAATTTTCGCTGCCCCAGACCCCGGTGGCCGGGCCCCGCCCAGCACCACGCCCGGCCACCGGAACCACTCCTCGACGCCGGCTACCAGCCGTTGTCGACCAGGACGCAGCCGTCCGCGGTGATGTGGCTGGTGCGGCCCCGGCCGGCACCCATCCGGCTGTGGCTGTGCACGCTCAGGCGGGGCGCGGTCGCGGCCTCCTCCAGCCGGACGTCGAAGCCGCCGTACATGCCGCACACGGTGAACGACAGCTGCGGGTCCGGCAGTTCGGTCAGCACGGCGACCTGCGGCAGGACGATGGCGACCTTGACGCCGTACTCCTCGGTGGTCACCCGGATCAGGGCGTGCAGGAAGTGCTCCATCGCCCGCAACTCCCGCTCCCCCACCGGGTGCAGGGGCGCCGGCTCCAGCAGCGGCAGCAGCTCGCCGTGGCCCTGCCGGGCCGCGATGTCCACCGGCCGCTCCCCGTCCGTCGAGCGCAGGGTCCGCCACGCCCCGGCCTCCACCAGCTGCCGGACGACCCCGGGCGGGGCGCCGTGCCAGGCCGCCTGGTGCAGCGGCGTCCAGCCGCTCCGGCCGCCGGTGCGGCGCTGGTTGGCCGCCCGGGGCGACGCCGCTGCGGCGGCCAGCACGGCCGGCCAGTCGCCCCGGTACGCCGCGTCCGACACCCCGTCCCGCTCGGCGAGCTCCCACTCGCGGAACTCGCGCCGCTCCGCCACACAGTCCCACTCGGTCATCCCGGCCCCCTCGATCCGCTGCCGCTCCATGCTACGAACAACCCTGGCGCGGTCAGGAGTTGGCCGAGCGCGCGGCCGCTCGTCCGGCGGCGGGCTGCCAGAGCGAGGCCGGGTCGGTGCGCAGGCGGTGGACGGTGGTCAGGGCCGCGCCGAGGGCGGGGCCGCGGCGGGCGAGGGGGGAGGCGCGGAGGGCGTCGTCGGGCCAGGGGCGGACGCGGATCAGGGCGGCGAGCTCGGTGCGCATCGGCGGCAGCAGCCAGCGCGCGAGGTCGGCGTAGGCGCCGCCGAGGACCAGGGTGGCCGGGTCGATCAGGTGGACGGTGGCGGCGAGCGCGGTGCCGAGCGCGGTGCCGGCGTGCCGCAGGGCGCGCAGCACGGCGGGGTCGCCGGCCTCGGCGCCGCGCGCCAACTCGGTGACCGCGTCGGCGGAGTGATGGACCGTCAGGCCGGAGGAGCGCAGCACGGCGGCGAGTCCCGCGTACGGTTCGAGGCAGCCGCGGGCGCCGCAGGAGCAGGGGCGGCCGTCGGGGCGGACGGTGAGGTGGCCGAGTTCGCCGGCGAAGCCCTGGACGCCGCGGAACAGCCGGCCGTCGAGGACGAGTGCACCGCCGATGCCCTCGCCCGCCGAGATGTGCACGAAGGTGCCGGAGCCGACGCCCTGCCAGAGTTCGGCGAGCGCACCGAGGTTGGCCTCGTTCTCGATGGCGGGCGCGGCGCCGGGTCCGGGCCAGGCGGTGGGCACGTCGAGGTGGTGCCAGCCGAGGTTGGGGGCGTGTTCGAGGTGGTGCCCGGGCCGGCCGTCGGGCGGGACGCGCACGCTGCCGGGCACGGCGAGCATCCGGCCGACCACCCGCAGGCCGAGCGCGACGGCCTCCGTCTCGGCCCGGGCGGCGAGTTCGGCCAGTTCGGCGAGGGTGTCGCCGGCGGACCGCCCGGCGTTCGGCGCGGGCCGGTGGAGCTCCACCCGGACGTCGCCGCGCAGGTCGAGGACGCAGGCGCTGAGGTGTTCGACGCCGACCTCCAGGCCCAGCCCGGCCGGTCCGCCGTCGTTGAGCACCAGCGCCCGGCCGGGTCGGCCGACCCGGCCGCTGCGGGCGAGCTCGCCCTCCAGCAGCAGCCCGCCGGCGATGAGTTCGTCGACCAGGCTGGAGACGGCGGTGCGGGTCAGTCCGGTGTGCCCGGCGACGTCGGCGCGCGACAGCGGGTGCGCCTCGGCGACGGTCCGCATCACCAGGGCGAGGTTCTGCCGCCGCATGTCCTGCTGGGAGGCGGGGCCGCGCCGCGCCGCGCGGTCGCTCCCGGCCGGCTGCCGCCCGTCCGCTGCCACGTTCGTTCCCTCTCCGCTCCGCCGCCGCCCGGGCCGTCGTCACTGCCGGCTGTCGTCACTGCCGGCTGTCGTCACTGCGGGCCGCCGTCTCCGGCGGCCGTCGTCACGGCTGGTGGCCGTCACTGCTGGTGGCCGCCGCCTTGCAGGGCCGCCGTCTGCGAAATGGTAGTCGCGATCCGTTCGAGCACCGCGTCGTCGCGTTCGAGCGCGGGCAGCACGGGGCCGTCGGCGGTGCCCCAGCGGCGGGCGATCGCGTCCGCGGGCTCGCCGGTGAGCAGCGCGGCGGCCTGCGCGGCCGCGCCGAGGGCCACCAGTTCGCGGGCGGCGGGGAGTTGGACGGGGCGGCCGGAGAGTCGGCGCACCGTGTCCTGCCAGGCGCGGCCCCGGGCGCCGCCGCCGATCAGCAGCAGCGGCTGCGCCGGGTCGGCGGGGGCCGGTGCGTCGACGGCGAGGACGTCGTCGAGGGCCGCGAGCAGCGAGTACGCGGCGCCGTCGTACGCGGCCTGGAGGAGTTGCCCGGCGGTGGTGTCGCGGCGCAGGCCGTGCAGCAGTCCGGCGGCGTACGGGAGGGCGGGGGTGCGTTCGCCGTCGAGGTAGGGCAGCAGGGTGGCGGTGCCGCCAGGTTCGACGTCCTCGCGGTCGCGGCCGAGCAGGGCGGCGATCCGGTCGACGGCGAGCGTGCAGTTGAGGGTGCAGGCGAGCGGCAGCCAGCCGTCGAGGGCGTCGGCGAATCCGGCGACGGTGCCGGTGGGGTCGGCGGGGCGGGTGCGGGCGACGGTGTAGACGGTGCCGGAGGTGCCGAGGCTGAGCACGGGGGTGCCGGCGGTGAGGCCGAGTCCGAGGGCGGCGGCCATGTTGTCGCCGGTGCCGGTGGCGATCGGGGTGCCGGGGCGCAGCGGCCCGCCGGGGCGGGCCCGGCCGGCGGCGGTGCCGGCGGGGGCGATGGCGGGGAGCCGGGCGGGGTCGAGGCCGATCCGGGCGAGGACGGCGGGGTGCGGTCCGTCGGGAGTCCACCAGCCGGTGCCGGAGGCGTCGCCGCGGTCGGTGACGGCGTTGCCGGTGAGGCGTTCGGTGAGGTAGTCGTGCGGGAGGCGGACGGCTGCGGTGCGGTCGGCGTTCGCGGGTTCGTTGGCGCGCAGCCAGGCCCACTTGGCGGCGGTGAACGAGGCGCCGGGGACGCTGCCGAGTTCGGCGGCCCACCAGTCGGCGCCGAACTCCCGTACCAGCTCGGCTGCTTGGGGTGCGGAGCGGACGTCGTTCCAGAGCAGTGCGGGCCGGACGGGGCGGCCGGCGGCGTCCAGCGTGACGAGTCCGTGCTGCTGTCCGCCGATCGCCAGGGCGCGGGCGCGGTCGGCCCAGCCGGTGGCGGCGACGGCGGTTTCGAGGGCGTCCCACCACTGCTCGGGGTCGGACTCCTGGCCGCCGTGCCGGGAGTCCACGCGGTGCGGGGCGCGGCCTTCGCCGAGGACGTCTCCGGTGTCGGCGTCGACGGCCAGCGCCTTGGTGGACTGGGTCGAGCTGTCGACGCCGATCACCACCTGCGGGTGTGCCATGGGCGTGCTCCTGTCTGCGGTCCGCGGCCTGCGGGCTTCCCTCCCGGGCCGACCCATATTAATTTGTCTTCCGGCATGACGAATACACTTCCGTCGTTCCCGGTCGATTCCCCTTCGGTCGATCCCCAGCGTTTGGAGACGCGATGAGCCGGCTCACCCCCACCCCCGACGACAAGTTCACCTTCGGCCTGTGGACGGTCGGCTGGCAGGGCCGCGACCCGTTCGGCGACGCCACCCGCCCGGCCCTGGACCCGGTCGAGACGGTCGAGCGGCTGGCGGCCCTCGGCGCGTACGGCGTGACCTTCCACGACGACGACCTGATTCCGTTCGGCGCCTCGGAGGCCGAGCGCGAGGCGGTCGTCAAGCGGTTCTCGGCCGCCCTGGCCGCCACCGGCCTGCGGGTGCCGATGGCCACCACCAACCTGTTCACCCACCCGGTGTTCAAGGACGGCGCGTTCACCGCCAACGACCGCGACGTGCGCCGCTACGCGCTGCGCAAGACCATCCGCAACATCGACCTGGCCGTCGAGCTCGGCGCGACGGTGTACGTCGCCTGGGGCGGTCGCGAGGGCGCCGAGCACGGCGCGTCCAAGGACGTCCGCACCGCGCTGGACCGCCTGAAGGAGGCGTTCGACCTGCTCGGCGAGTACGTCGTCGAGCAGGGCTACGACCTGCGCTTCGCGATCGAGCCGAAGCCGAACGAGCCGCGCGGCGACATCCTGCTGCCGACCATCGGCCACGCGCTGGCGTTCATCGAGCGCCTGGAGCGCCCCGAGCTGGTCGGCGTCAACCCGGAGGTCGGCCACGAGCAGATGGCGGGCCTCAACTTCCCGCACGGCATCGCGCAGGCCCTGTGGGCGGGCAAGCTGTTCCACATCGACCTGAACGGCCAGTCGGGCATCAAGTACGACCAGGACTTCCGGTTCGGCGCGGGCGACCTGCGCCAGGCGTTCTGGCTGGTCGACCTGCTGGAGTCGGCCGGCTACCGGGGTCCGCGCCACTTCGACTTCAAGCCGCCGCGCACCGAGGACTTCGACGGCGTGTGGGAGTCGGCGGCCGGCTGCATGCGCAACTACCTGCTGCTGAAGGAGCGCGCCCTCGCCTTCCGCGCCGACCCCGAGGTCCGGGCCGCCCTGGACGCGGCCCGCCTCGACCAGCTCGCCCGCCCCACCGCCGAGGACGGCCTCGCCGCGTTGCTCGCCGACCGCTCCGCCTTCGAGGGCTTCGACGTCACCGCGGCCGCCGAACGCGGCATGGCGTTCGAGCGCCTCGACCAGCTCGCCCTGGAGCACCTGCTCGGCGCCCGCTGAGCCGTCCCCCTGCCGCGCGGGGCAGTCGAGCAGAACGGGAGGAGCGCCGCCCCGGGCCGGGACGGCGCTCCTGCGGTGCTGCGCTGCGGCCGCTACTGCCCGTAGGTGCCGGTGGACCAGATCGCGCCGCCCGTGCCGGGGCCGCCGCCGCTGCGGTAGATGACGAAGTTGCCGTCGTCCTGGAGCAGCGCGTAGGCGCCCGGGCTCCAGAACGTGCCGGTGGACCAGATCGCGTCGACCAGCTGCGGCGCGGGCTTGTACAGCACCAGGTTGCCGTCCGCCTGCATGCGCCCCATCGCGCCGGGGTTGCCCCAGGTGCCGGAGGACCAGATCGCCTTGTCGTCGCGCTTGCGGTACATCACCATGTTGCCGTCCTGCTGGAGCACCAGCCAGACCGACGCGGACTGCGCCCAGCTGCCCGAGACCAGCGTCCCGACCGAGCCCTGGACGCCCGGGCAGAACGCCGACGGCTCCTCGAAGGTGTAGGTGCTCCACCCCTTGCCGCCGTTGGTGTGGACGCTGAGCGTGCCGCCCGGGTAGATGACCAGGTAGCCGCCGAGCTGGCCGGTGGTGTTGGAGGCCCACAGCGCACCGCCGGTCTCGGCGCTGCCGCCGGCCTGGTACACCACGAAGTTGCCGTCCTTCTGCATGGTCGCGTACGCGCCCGGGTGGCCCGAGGTGCCGCTGCTCCAGATCGCGTGCTTCGGCCCGCCCGTGGAGTTGACCAGGTAGAACACCAGGTTGCCGTCGGCCTCCATCACCAGGACCGACTTGTTGTCCTTGGCCAGCAGGCTGCCGCCCGACCGCAGTTCCTGCCCCGCGTACATCTCGGTCGAGCCCGGCCACGGGTCGTTCGGTATCACGCACTTGGACGTCGGCACCGGGTCGGCCGCCTGCGCGGTCGGCACCAGGCCGATCGTGGCGGCGGCGGCCAGCAGGCCCGCTGCGGCAGTACGGATCACGCGTCGACGCATGATCTCCCCCCTTGAGATCGCATTGGTGTTCCGCGCCCGAACATAGCACCGCACAAAGCTGATACAAACTCATCTGTCGCACACGTCACAGGCGTTACGCGGTCACTGCGGGCAACCGGTGCGGTGCTACCGTCGGGGCAGCCGCGCCTTCCTTCCGCGCCGAGCCGTCGACCGTTCCGGCTCCCCTTCGCGCGCGCCCGGCTTCCGGCCGTCCGACGCCGAGCCCGCTTCCGCGCCGCCGCACAGCCCGTCGGCGGCCCGCCCCTTCGAACCGAGAGGTCGACCCGCCATGCGTCCCACCCTGTTCACCGTCCAACGTCCCGGCCCCGGCCGCCTGAGCACCATGGCGCGCCCGCGCGGCGGCGGCTGGCTCACGGACGAACTGGCCGCGCTCGCCGCCGACGGCGTCACCGACCTGGTCAGCGCCCTGACCCCGCCCGAATGCGCCGAGCTCGGCCTCACCGCCGAACCGGAGCTCGCGGCCGCGGCCGGCCTGCGCTTCCACAGCCTGCCGATCCCGGACTACACCACCCCCTCCCACGCCCAAGTCCGCCCCACCCTCGACGAGTTGACCGTCCGCCTGCGGGCCGGAGCACACCTGGTGTTCCACTGCCGGGCGGGCATCGGCCGGTCCTCACTGCTGGCCGCCGCCGTCCTGATCCTCGACGGCCTGGACGCCGACACCGCGTGGGCGCGCATCGCCCACGCCCGCGACCTCGCCGTCCCGGACACCGCCGAGCAGCGCGCCTGGACGTCCGGACTCGACACCTGAGCCGCTCGACGCGACTCGACACAACGCTGCTCGGCTGCCGTTCGACGCGACCGCCGTGCGGCTACCGACGGTGCCCGCCGCGCCGCCGCCGCTCGGCGGCTCCGCCTGGTGGACGCCCGACGCCCGAGCCAAACCTGCCCCCCGCCGGCCACGGAGGGTCACAACACGCCTTGCTCCCGGCGGAGTTGATCCCTCCGCCCGGTTCGGCTGCGCAACATCCCGCTTGTGTGCGAACGGTGAAATAGGCGGGCCACGCCCCCTTGTCAGCTTCACTGATCCTCCCTACCTTCATGCTCCGGGAGTTCGGCCCCACCGGGCCGAGCGGTCCACGGCGTCCGCCCGATCCGCGGCGGCCGCCGCAGGCACCACACGACCTGGAGGCGTCACATGCCCGTTGCCACCCTCACCGAGATCCGCGACGCCGGTCCGCTGCTGGTCGACGACGAGATCCTCGTCTTCGAGGACGACGACCGCGCCGACCACGACCCCACGGCCTGTCTCGCCGACCCGTGGGTCACCGCCACCACCCGCATCGCCTGCGACCGCTGACGGTGACCGCGCCCATCGCCGGCCGCCGCGCCTGGTCCGACGACATCTGGTCGTACCTGCACGATCCGCGGATGCCGGCGATGGAGCACGGTTGGAAGCTCCACATCTCCGCCCGCCCCAGCACCCTGGACGCCGTCACCGCCGCCGTCCTGCCGCTGCTGGAGCAGCACGTCTGCCACGCCAAGTGGGCCCGCGACCCGGACACCCTGCGCGCGCTCAACTCCGGTACCAAGAACGCCGCTTCGGTCGGCAAGGCGCTCACCCTCTACCCCGCGCCGGACGAACTCCGGCCGCTCGCCCGCGCGTTGGTCGACGCACTGCGCGGCCACCGGGGCCCGCAGATCGTCAGCGACCGCCGCCTGGACCCCGACGCCCCGGTGTACTACCGGTACGGCCCGTTCACCGGCGAGTACCGCACCGGTCGCAGCGGACGCCTCGAATCCGTGATGACCGGCCCCGACGGCCGCGTCTTCGACGGCCTGGCCGGCACCGTCTACCGATGCCCGCCGTGGGCCGAGGACCCGTTCGCCCCGGCCGCACCGGCGGCGGCCGACTCCGGCTTCGGCGGCGGCCGTTACCGCGTCACCGGCGGCATCACCCGCAAGCCGCAGGGCAACGTCTACCGCGCCCTGGACCGGTCCACCGGCCGGCCCGTGGTGGTCAAGCAGGCCCGCGCGTACGTCGCCGAGGACGAGTCCGGCGCCGACACCCGCGACCGCCTGCGCCACGAACACGCCGTCCTCGCCCTGCTGGCGGACACCCCCGGCGTGCCGCGCGCGCTCGACTACTTCCGGCACCGCGACGACGAGTACCTCGTGATGACCGACTGCGGCGACCGTGACCTGCGCCGCGACGTCCAGACCCAAGGCCCCTGGGCCGAAGCCGAATCGGGCCCGCGCGCCGTGCTCCCACTGGCCCGCGACCTGCTCCGGATCCTGGACGGCGCCCACCGGCAGGCCGTGGTCGTCCGCGACCTCAAACCCAACAACGTGGTCCTCGCCCCCGACGGCCGTCGTCACCTGATCGACTTCGGCACCAGCGCCGTCCGCGGCACCGGCCCCGCCGGCTCCACCCCCGGCTACAGCGACCCCGTGGTCCGCCCCGGCGCGGCACCCCAACCCGCCGACGACTACTACGCGTTGGGCATGACGCTGTACTTCGCGGCCACCGGCATGGACCCGGTGGTCCTCGACCCCGACCCGGCCGTCAACCGCGAACGCACCCTCGCCGCCCTGGAGTTCGCCCTCCCCGGCTCCACGAACGGCCAAGTCCGTGCACTGATCGCCGAGTTGACCGACCCGGACGCGGGCGTCCGCACGGCGGGCGCGCATCACCTGCGCCACGGAGCCGAGCAACTCGCCTCCCCCGCACGTATCTTGGAGCACCTCTCCGCCGACCTGCTGGCCGAGATCCTCGACCGCACCGCCGAGTACTGCATCGCCGAGGCCCACCGGATCGCCGACCCCGAGCTCTCCGCCCGGACGGCCGTCCCGACCCCGATCGACCTCTACGGCGGCAGCGCCGGCCTCGGCCTGGAACTCCTGCACCACCTCGACCGCCCCAAGGCCGCCGAGGCCGTCACCGCGCTCGCCGACTGGACGGAGCGCCAAACCCGCACGCTGGCACCGGGGTTGTACTCCGGACGCACCGGCGTCGACCTCTTCCTCACCGCCGCCGGCCGCCCACCCGCCGCCACCGTCGCCCTGCCCACCCACGGCCCGGACGGCAGCGGCCCGCCCGAGGCGGACCTGATCGACGGCATCGCGGGCATCGGCCTCGGACACCTGCGCCTCGCCCGCCACGACACCCGCCACCTCGCCGTCGCCACCGCCTGCCACGAGCTGCTCACCACCGGCCGCGCCCGCCTCACCCCCACCGCCGACCCGCGCCCCGGCGACGCCGCCCTCGCGCACGGCCTCGCCCACGGCACCGCCGGAATCGCCTACTTCCTGCTCGAATACGCCCGCGCCACCGGCGACCCGGCCGCCCTGGGCCACGCGGAGGTCGCCTGCGCGCGGCTCGCCGCCGACACCCCCG
Organism: Kitasatospora sp. NPDC004531; assembly: GCF_053602195.1. Lineage (NCBI taxonomy): Bacteria > Bacillati > Actinomycetota > Actinomycetes > Kitasatosporales > Streptomycetaceae > Kitasatospora > Kitasatospora sp. NPDC004531. Next base: position 24,868 of record NZ_JBSGDD010000018.1, read on the forward strand.
CGATCATCACCGCCGCCAACCACCCTGCGGCCACCCGCCGTTACGGCTCCTGGTGCCGCGGACTGGCCGGCATCGGCACCGTCCTGGCCCGCGCCGCGGCCGTCCTCGCCGACCCCGGCCACCGCACCCTCGCCGAACAGTGCGCCCGCACCTGCCTGACCATCGCCCCCCGCATGCCCCTGGTCACCCACTGCTGCGGCCTGGCCGGCGTCGGCCACCTGATGCTCGAACTCGCCCCCACCGCCGAGGAGTTCCACACCGCCGCCACCACCGTCGCCACCCTCCTCCTCACCCGCACCGCCGGCCCCCCGCACCACCCCGTCTTCCCCGACCCCACCCTCACCGCCCCCGCCTTCCCCTACGCCACCGGCACCACCGGCGTCCTCGCCTTCCTCCGCCGCCTCACCACCCCGCACGACCCCACACCCACCCTGCTCCCCTAGCCCACCGGGCCGGTCGGGGGCGGAGGGCCGGCGAAAGTCGCGTGACCCCGCGAAGGGCACCGGCGAGACTGACGCCATGACTGGTTCTGTCCGGCCCCCACTGCTTCGACCGCGTGCCCTGCGGCCCGGAGACCTCGTGGTCATCGCCTCGCTGTCCGGCCCGCTGCCGGCCGTCTACGAGCCCCACGTCCGGCGGACGGTGGAGCTGTTCGAGCGGATGGGTTTCCGCGTCCGTCGGGCTCCGCTCCTTGAAGCAGGCCGCCGCCACTGGTGGAGCGCGGCCACGCCGGCGGAGATCGCCGGGGAGCTCAACGGCCTTCTGCGTGATCCCGAGGTGCGCGCGATCGTGGCGAGTGACGGGGGCCAGACGGCGCTCGGCTACCTCGACCTGATCGACGTCGAGGCGATCAGGGCCGACCCCAAGCCGATCCTCGGCTACAGCGACATCTCGCTGCTGCACTTGGTGCTCCATGCGCGCACGGGCCTGGTCGGGTTCCATGCCGACATGGCCGTCCCCGGCTTCGGCGGACACTGGCAGTCCGCGCCCGCGGCGCGCCGGGCGGAACTCGAGACGCTCTACGCCAGGTTGCTGACCGGCACCGAGGCGATCGGTGCCCTGCCCGCGAGCCCGTCGTGGGAGTGCTGGCGTCCCGGTCGTGTCGAAGGCCGGCTGATCGGCGGGGTGATCAACCGCATCGTGCTGGCGCAGGCGACGCGTTTCGCGCTGCCGCTCGAATCGTTCGACGGCGCGGTGCTGTTCTGGGAGGAGATGGGCGGCCAGGCCTCGTACGTGTGGAGCTACCTGCAGGTGATGCGACACAGCGGCATCCTCGATCGGATCTCCGGCATGGTCGTGGGCGTTCCGCGCGAGATCGCTGGATTGGAGCCCGGCGCGTCCCCCACCCTGCCCGAGATCGTCCTCGACGTCCTCGGCGACCGCGATGTCCCGGTCCTGGGAAACGTCGAGTTCGGCCATGCCGGCCCCAACCTGCCGATGCCGCTCGGCATCCGCGTCGGCCTCGATGCGCAGCAACGAACGTTGTCCCTGCTCGAACCGACGGTAGCGCCCCCCACGACGACGGGACCGATCGGCTGAGCCCCCCGGATCACTGAGCCGACGGCGAGGGGCCTGCTCGCACCTGGGTAGCGGGTCCGGACGGGACGTTGATCGAGCGGGGCGTTCGGAGGGTGCGGCGAACGAGTAGAGGGCGGGGCGGTGTCCGGAGTGTTGGTGGATGGGGGGATTGTCCGGGTTCTAGCCTCCTCGGGGAGGTTGTCACATGATGATTGTCGGAGCGTCATATTCGGGCACCGCTGCCCGTTCCACTCACCCGTCGGGGCGGAGGTCCGGCCCGCGTCGATGCTTGAGCGTTCTTGCCGGGGCCGCGCTGGCGGGGTCTGCGGTGTGGATGGTGGTGCCTCCCGCTTCGGCGGCGACGGTGGACATCCGCACGGTGTGCACGGCGTCGACCACCTCGGGCAGCACGATCACGCTGACCGGGGACTGCGTCACGACGGACAATCTCACCGTCCCGGACGGGTTCACCCTGGACGGCGCCGGTCATACGATCACCGCGAACGACACCTCGCTCGCGAATCCGCTGCTGGGCGCGGTGGTGAGCAACGCCGGCGCCACCATGGACGTCAAGAACCTCACGGTGCAGGGCAGTTACCTGCCCAGGGCACCCGGTGACGCCACCACGAACGCGGCGTACTTCGGGATCAGGTTCCTGTCCGCGTCGGGGTCGGTGTCGAACGTGACGGTCACCGGGATCACCCGGCACCAGACGTACAACTTCGGCCAGGGCATCATGGTGGACGCCACCAGCGGCGGCCCGCAGACCGTCACGGTCACCGGCGTCCGCGTGACGGACTTCCAGAAGAACGGGCTGACCGCCAACGGCAGCGCGACCATGAACGTCACCGGCTCCACGCTCGGCCCGCCCGACATGACCGTTCCGCTGCCGGCGCCGCCCGTCACCGGCAACATCGCGCAGAACTCGGTGCAGTACTTCAACTCCGGCGGCACCTTCACCGGCAACACCGTGGTGACGTACACGGCCGACAACTCGACGAGCAGCTCCACCGGGATGCTGCTGTTCACCGCGAACAACCTGACGGTCGATCACAACACGATCACCGGCCCGAACGGCGCGGACATCGGCATCAACGTCACCGGCGGTACGAACATCGTCATCTCCTACAACGATCTCAGCCGCTCACCCGTTCAGCCGCCGCTGCGCGACTTCTGGGGGTTCGGCATGGCGGGCTACTCCGGCGCCGCCGCGACCACCACGTTGATCTGCAACACCTTCTCCGGCTGGAACGAGAACCTGTTCGGCGGCCTGACCCAGCCGCCGTGCATCATCACCGAGCACCTGCGCGACGGCACCGTCGGCGTCCCGTACACGGACGTGATCGAGGCGGTCACCGAGAACCCGAACCCGCAGCTCACCTGGACGGTGGCGGCCGGCGACTTCCCGCCGGGGCTGACGCTGAACCCGGACGGGACGATCACCGGCACCCCCACCGCGGCGGGCAGCTACACGTTCACCGCGCAGGTCTCCGACCCCGTCGACGGCACCGCGACCCGCGAGTACACCATCGTCGTCGAGGCCCCGGCGCCGGGCCTGTCGCTCGCGAAGACCGCGACCGCCACCGACGCCGACGGGCAGCCGATCGACGCGCTCGCGGCGGCCGGCGACGTCGTGACGTACGGCTTCGACGTGGTCAACACCGGCAACGTGCCGCTGGCCGCGCTGGCGATCGACGACTCCGGCTTCTCCGGCAGCGGGACGCTCGGCCCGGTCACCTGCGCCCCCGTGGCGCTGGGCGGCACCCTCGTCGGCGGGGCGTCCACCCACTGCACCGCGACGTACCGGGTCACCGAGGCGGACATCGCCGGCGGCGGCACCCTGCGCAACACCGCCACCGCCTCCGGCCTGCTGCCCGACGGGGCCACGCTCACCTCCGGGCCGGCCGGCACCAGCCTGCCGATCGCGCAGCTCGCTCCCCCGCCCACCCCGACACCCACCCCGACTCCGGAACCGACCCACGGACCCGGCCACCACCCCGAGGAGGGCCCGGTGGTGCACACCGGCGGCTCGCCCGTCGAGCCGGTCGCGACCGCGCCGACCTGGCCGATCACCGGCGCGGCACTGCTGACCGCCGCCGGACTGGCCGCCTTCGTCCTGCTGCGCAGGAGCGGCCGCAGCTGACGCAGTCGGCCCGACCACGCCCGCCGGCCCCGAACGAGGGGCCGGCGGGCACTCCTGTTCCGAGGAGCGATGCCCATGAGCACGAACCGCCACGCCCCCGGCCGACGCCCGACGGCGCTCCCGGCCGCCGCCGCGCTGGCCGCCACCGCCCTGCTCGGCGCCGGACTGCTCCTCCACCACGCCCTGGCCCCCCGCCAACAAGCCTTTCCTGTCGAGCAGTTGACGGGCACGGACATGACCGGAAGGCCCGTCCGGCTCGACCCGGACCCGGCGCTGCCCCCGGAGCAGCAGCGCGGGCAGGACGCGCGGCCGGACGGCGCGGGCCGGTTCGTCGTCCCGTCGGTCGGGCTCGACGTCCCGCTGGGGACGATGAACGAGGTCGGCGGCTCGGTGGTGCCCCCCGGTTTCGCCTCCGCCTACCGCATCGCCAATCTCGGCACCCCCGCGGACCCCGGCGGCGGCACCGTGTACGTGGCCATGCACTCCCTGCGTCGGGGCGCGACCGGCCCCGGCAACTACCTGTTCGCCCTGGACACCGGTGCCTCCACGGTCGCCCCCGGCGCCGAGATCGAGGTCGGCGGCGCCCGCTACGTCGTCGACGGCGCCGCCGTCGTCCCGATCGCCGACCTCCCGGACGCCGCCGACCTCTGGTCCGACGTCCCCGGCCGCCTGGTGGTCCTCACCTGCCTGGAGAGGCCGGACGACACCCCGGCGGTCGACAACTTCGTCCTCACCGCCCACCTGGACCGGTAACTCCCGTTCCGCCCCACGGAGTTCGGGGAGCGCCGCCGACCCCCGCCGACGGATGCGCGACGGGGGTCCAGCGGTGCGTTCTGCCGAAGGCCTGCGGGTCAGCCGGCGGCCACGCCGTACAGCCAGAGGCTGTTGACCCGGCTGCGCTCGGTGGCGTTCGGGTACGGGTTGGTGCACGAGGTGCCGGGGCCGCCGCCGGACATCAGCTCGCTGCACGGGCCGGAGTAGTGGTCGGGCAGGCCGAGCACGTGGCCGGTCTCGTGGGCGGTGACGCGCGTCGAGTTGTACTGCCGGTTCTGCGCGTAGTCGAGGAAGATGTAGCCGCGGCCGTGGCCGTCGGTGGAGGCGTAGGAGCCCCGCGAGTCGTTGCCCTCGTAGTAGCGGAAGTCCGCGTTGGTGCCGGAGCGGAGCTGGACGTTGGTGACCGAGGAGTTCCAGATGGACGCGCTCTGGGATATCACGGTGCGGAAGGTCGGCGCCTGGCTGGCGTCGTAGGTGACGGTGACGGCCAGCAGGTACGGGTTGGCGGCCTGCTTGGCACGGGCCGACTTCATCACGGCCTCGAAGAACGCCTTGTTGTTGGCGTCTTCGGAGGAGTTGGCGGCCACGCTCGCGGACGGGGTGTAGCCCTGGGCGGGGGTGGCCGCGGCGGCGGGCACGGCGGCGGTGCCGGCCGCGAGGACCAGCCCGAGGGCGGCGGCGAGCACAGTCATGGAGCGGTTCATGTGGGGACTCCATTTCGCGGGTCCCGGGGCCTGGGGGTGGCCGGCCGGGACGCGGTGACGAGTTGTTGCACCGAGCTTGGGGCAGGGCGGCCGGGGAGCGGAGATGGCAACCGGCGATAGCTCGGTTCAATACCCTTGCGCAGCGCCCGACTTGGCGGCCGATTGGGATACGCTTGACATGCTCTTGGCAGGTCGCGGGCGCCTGGCTATGCTCCCGTGATGGAGCTCGACGTCCGACACCTGCGGGTGCTGTGCGCGATCGCGGACACCGGCAGCGTCCGCAAGGCCGCCCGTCGACTCGGCATGACCCAGCCGACGCTCACCACCCAGCTGCACCGCATCGAACGGGCCATCGGCGGACGGCTGTTCACCCGCGAACAGACCGGCAGCCGCCCCACCGCGCTCGGCCACTCGGTGCTCTCCCGCGCCCGGCCGGTGATCACCGAGCTGGACGCCCTGGTCGCCGCCGCCCGCGCCGAGGCCGCCGGCACCGGCCGCCGGCCGCTGCGGATCGGCAGCGTCGGCAGCCGCGCCGTCCCCGCCTGGCTGCGCCGCATCCACGACCGGCTCCCGGAGACCGACACCACCATCCACATCGACATCTCGGCGATCGCCCTGATCCACCTGGTCGCCGTCGAACAGCTCGACATCGCCTTCGTCCACGAGAGCGAGGGCTTCCCGCTGCACCTGCCGACCGGCACCGAGCAGCGGGTGCTGGTCGCCCGCGAACCGCAGTTCGTCGCCCTCTCCGAGACCCACCCCGCCGCCGGGCGGCCGGTGGTCAGCCTCGCCGACCTCGCCGACGACACCTGGATGGTCGACCCCACCGCCGACCACGAGTACGCCGCACTGCGCCGGGTCTTCGCCGAGGCGGGGCTCGACCCGCGCGTCGTCCAGGTCCGCGACAACGCCACCGCCGCCGAACTCGTCGCCTCCGGCGAGGCCGTCCGCCCCTGCCAGCCCACCTCCCCGCCCGGCCCCGGCACCGTCCTGCGGCCCGTCCACGGCGACCCGCTCGCCGTCCGGCTCCTGCTCGCCTGGCGCCCCGACACCGTCGGCGGCCCGGCCCTCGACGGCCTCTGGGTCGACCTCTGCCGCGCCTACCTCGACCTGGCCAGCGCCAACCCCGCCTACCGCGCCTGGCTGCGCCACCACAACCGCTCCCTGCACACCCTGCTCGCCCCGACCGGGTCTTCGGCCTGACGATCCGTCAATGTCCTTCAAGTGGTGGGATGTTGTGGGTGAAGCGGAACAGGTTGTCCGGGTCGTGCCGCGTCTTCACCCGCCGAAGCCGTTCGAAGTCCGCGGCGGCGAACAGCTCGCGCACCTGCTCCTCCGGCTCCGGGGCGCCGTCGTTGTAGATCGAGTTGGGGCTGCAGCCGACCGTCCACGGCTTCAACTCCTCCCAGAGGCGGTGGTGGACGGGCCGGGCCGCGCTCGACGGGGCGGCCGCGCCGCCGGTCGACAGCCGCAGCAGGTAGGCGGCGTCGCGCCCGCCGACCGCGCCCGGGTCGGCGGGGCGGCGGGCGAAGGCGCCGCCGAGGTGGCGGATGTCGATCATGCAGGGCACGGCCGCGCCGGGGCCCGCCACCGCCACGACGGCCCGCAGCGCCTCCGGGGCGAGGTCGCGCAGCAGGACGTTTCCGCCGAAGTAGGCGTGCGGGACGCGCGGGTCCTGGTAGATGGAGGCGGTGTCGGTGTACGGCATCTCGCGAACGGTGTCGACCAGCGCCGGGCCGAGCGCGCGCAGCGGCGCCACCAGCCGCTCCCCCGCCCCGGCGGGGCCGGTGAAGGCGATCCGGACGTGGGCGACGTAGCGTCCGCGCAGCGGCTCGGGGAGGTCCGCCGCCTGCGGCACCGTCAACAGGCCGATGGAGGAGGTGAGTTCGTCCGGCAGCGTCGACGTCCACGCCCGGTAGGCGCACAGCAGGTCGAGCGGCCGGTCCGCGGCGAACCAGAGGCCGCCGCCGTAGAGCCGGGCCACCGGCACCAGGGCGGTCTCCACGGCGGTGACGACGCCGAAGTTGCCGCAGCCGCCGCGCAGCGCCCAGAACAGGTCGGGGTCGGAGTCGGCCGTGACCCGGCGCGGCGCGCCGTCGGCGGTGACCAGGTCGAAGGCCCGGACGTGGTCGCTGGCCCAGCCGGCCTGCCGGCCGAGCAGGCCGACGCCGCCGCCGAGCAGGTAGCCGACCACGCCGACGTGCGGGGCCGAGCCGCTGACCGGGGCGAGACCGTACGGCGCGGCCCGCTCCACCACCTCGCCCCACACCACGCCGGCCTCGACGCGGACGGCGCCGGCCGCCGGGTCCACGGTGACGCCCTTCATCCGGCGGGTGGTGATGAGGACGCCCTCGCCGTCCAGGGCGGTGACGATGCCGTGCCCGGTGGACTGCACGGCGATCGGCAGCCCGCGTTCGGCGGCGAACCGGACGGCGGCGCGCACGTCCTCGGCGCAGGCGGCGCCGACCACGAGGGCCGGGCGGTGCCGGAACCCGGTCTGGAAGCCGGACCGTTCCTCGTCGTACCCCGGGCTGCCGGGCAGCAGCACGGGGCCGCGTACGCGGGCGGCGAGCGTCGCCATCCGTCGCTCTCCTAACGCAGGTACGAGGTGTCCTGGATCCAGCGGAAGCCGCGACCGACCAGGGGGAAGGCGGCGAGGTCGCGGCGGCTCAGTCGCAGGCGCAGGCGGCAGCCGTCGACGTCGCCCTCCAGGGCGAGCAGGTCGTCGCCGGTCCGTCGGAAGGTGAGCGTCACCTGCCACTTCGGGTCGGCGATCTTCGTCAGCGCGAGGGTGCCGGCGTCGGCGTCGATCGCCGCCATGCAGTGGTCGAGGGAGTCGTCGGTGTACTGGATGGCGACGGCGTCGGCGGAGTCCACGGCGAGTCGCCGCCACTGCCGGCCGTCCGCCGCGGTGGCGGGGCGCGGCTCGCCGTCGACGGTGGATCCGGCGATGTCCCACAGGCCGTACAGCTCGGGCCTGGGGCGGCCGCCGGCGTGGTTCCTCCAGAACGACCAGTCGTTGCGCAGTTGCGCGCCCAGCAGCCAGAGCCCGGCGCCGACCTGCGCGGCGGTGGCGAGTCGGTTCGCCCACCGGGAGCGGAACAGGTCGGTGGAGGCGGCGGCGGGGACCGGGGCCTCGGTGAGCAGGGCGCCGGCCAGCCGCGGGGCCTGGGGGGCGAGCAGCAGCAGGGCGAGCAGCGTCAGTTGGAAGGAGTGGACCTTGACGGGGACGTCGAAGGTCAGGTTGAGCAGCAGCACCTGGGCCATCTCGGCGGCCGACAGCAGGGCGCCGAGCGTGGCGGTGCGCGGGACGACGAGCAGCAGCCCGCCGGCGATCTCCGCGACGCCGAGCAGCATCTGGTAGGGCGTGGAGGAGCCGGTCTGCGCCCACAGCAGGCCCATCGGGCTGAGGTCGCCGACCGGTTCGACCAGCTTGGACGGCGGCAGCTGCGGGAACTGGAGCGGGACGGCCTTGGCCGCGCCGTAGGAGAACATCTGCCCGGCGAGGCAGAACCGGAGGGCCGGCCGGACCCACCTGTCGAGCGTCGCGCACTCGGTGCGGTTGCGGTCCAGCGCGGACCACAGCGGGGTGACGGCGGCGGCGCCCGCGAGCCAGCAGAGCTGCCCGGCCCAGGTGTGCGGGTCGTCGCCGCCGGCGAAGCGGGTGCCGAGCTCCCGGCGCAGCACCCGGGTGGCCATCCAGTTGCGGGCGGGGCGGAGCTCCCAGCGGTCGGCCCAGGCGTCGGCGGCCTGCTGCTGCCGTCCCATGCCGCCGCCGCGCAGCGCCAGGTAGATCTGCGGGCTGGTCAGGCAGTACAGGCCGCCGTAGACGACGCCGAACCGGTAGGCGGTGCGGGCGGCGCCCGTCCAGTTCCGCCGGGTCGGCCCGGTGGCGGCCGGCGGGAGTGCGCGTGCGGCCGCCCGGGCGACCGGCGAGGACGCCACGGTTCGCAGCCACTTGCCCACGCGGAGCTTCATCTTTCCTCGCCTTCCCAGGGGGCCTCGGTGGTCAGTTGCGGCGGAAGCGGCCGAGCCAGGCGTGTCCGTCGTGGAGCTCGGACGTGGTCGGGACGATGCCGCGGATGCGGGCGTCGTCGATCGACTCGACCGTCCAGCCGTCGGCGAACCCGGCCCGCAGGTGCTCGGCGGAGCGCTTGAGGTCGGCCGGCTGCTGGTCCTCGGGCAGCGGCGCCGGGATGCCCTCGACGGCTTCGGCGAGCCGGGCCTGCATCTCCCGGGAGCCGCGGTCGCTGATCGACAGGATGTGCGCCACCGCCCCCGGGCGGCAGGCCCGGTGCAGCGCCGCCGCGTAGGCGGCCAGCCGCTCGCCCTCGAAGGTGTGGGCCAGGCCGGAGTCGATGACGGTGTCGAACTGCCCTTCCCAGCCGTCGAGTCGGAGCGCGTCGGCGACCTCGAAGACGACGTCGAGCCCGCGCGCGGCGGCCTTGTCGCGGGCGATGGCGATCGCCGTCGGGGCCAGGTCCAGGCCCGTCACCCGGTAGCCCCTGGCCGCCAGGTGGAGGGCGTCCTCGCCGGTGCCGCAGCCCGCGTCGAGCACCGCGCCGGTGATCAGTCCGGCCTCCTGCAGGGCGACGTACGCGGGCTGGGGCGCTCCGATGTCCCACGGCGGGACCTTGCCGAAGGGGCTCTCGCCCCGGTAGACGGCGTCGAAGACCTCGGTCATCACGTCGGGGGCGTCGGCGGGTTCAGTCATGGGTGTCATGGTGGCGTCGTCACCCCAGCGGGTTCCGGGTCTCTTGCGGACTTCTGTCACGGCTGGGCGGCGCCGAGCAGCGCAGCCATGTGCAGGGCGTCGGCGGCCGCGGCGCCCGCGGCGGCGGAGGCGGTGACGGACTGCTTCCAGCGGGCGGCCACGTCGCCGGCCGCGTACAGGCCGGGCGCGCTGGTGCGCTGGAAGGCGTCGACGGTGAGGAAGCCGGCGTCGTCGACCGTCAACTGCAGCTGCTCGGCGAGCTGTTGCACCAGGGGCTGCTGCCGCTGCCGCGGGGTCCACACCAGGGTGTCCCGCTCCAGCAGCCGGCCGTCGTCCAACTCGACGGTGTGCAGCGCGCCTTGACGGTGGTGCAGGCGGCGGACGGTGCCCGCGACGACATCGCCGCCGCCGGCCCGGGCGGTCGCGCGGGCGGCCTCCAGGCCGGGCATGGACTCCGGGCAGATCGCGACGGTGTCCGCGCTCCAGGCGCGGAAGCTGACGGCCGAGAGGGCCGCGAGTTCCGGGCCCTCCGCGACGGTGGCCCAGCGCCCGCCGGCGTTCTCCTCGCCGAGGCAGAACGGGCAGTGGATGACGCTGCGGCCCCAGCACTCCGCGAAGCCGTCGACGCCCTCCGGGAAGACGTCGACGACGCCGGTCGCCAGCACGACGGCGCCGGCCTGCAGCGTCTCGCCGCCGGCGAGGGCGACCCGGAAGCCGCCGTCCGGGGCGGGCGTCACGCTCTCGGCGTCGGCCTCCACCCGCTCGACGGTCTTGTACCGCGACAGTTCGCGCCAGGCCCGGGCCCGGAACTCGGCGGGTGTGACACCGTCCAGGCCGAGGTGCCCGTGCACGCCCGCCGACGCGGCGTTGCGGGCGGGCCCGGGGCTGTCCACCACCGTCACCGGGTGGCGGTAGCGGGCGAGGCCGAGCGCCGCGGTGAGCCCGGCGGGGCCGGCGCCCACGATGACGGTGCTCGGGTCGGAGTGCGAGGTCATCGGTCTGGTCCCTTCCGTCGGGCGGCGTCCGCCGAACTCGCATTCTGGCCGCCGCCGCGCGGAGAGGAGGAGCAGGTGAAAGAAGAGCGCCAGACTCTCCCCGGGCCTGCCGCAGGGCACCGCGTTCGGGGCCGGGGTCGCGCGGTGGGGCGGGCGGGGGCGGACGAACGCCCCCGGTCCTCCGGGGAGGGGGACCGGGGGCGCGCAGGTGGGACGGTCAGCGGCCGACGTACGCGGCGAGGTGCTGGCCCGTCAGGGTGGAGCGGGCGGCGATCAGGTCCTCGGGGGTGCCCTCGAAGACCACGCGGCCGCCGTCGTGGCCGGCGCCGGGGCCGAGGTCGATGATCCAGTCGGCGTGCGCCATCACCGCCTGGTGGTGCTCGACCACGATGACCGTCTTGCCGTCGTCCACCAACCGGTCGAGCAGGCCCAGGAGTTGCTCGACGTCGGCCAGGTGCAGGCCGCTGGTCGGCTCGTCCAGGATGTAGACGCTGCCCGTCCCGGCCATGTGGCCGGCGAGCTTCAGCCGCTGCCGCTCGCCGCCGGAGAGCGTGGTGAGCGGCTGGCCGAGGCTGAGGTAGCCCAGGCCGACCTCGTTGAGCCGGTCGAGGACGGCGTACGCGGCCGGCGTCCGGGCCTGGCCGCGGCGGAAGAACTCGGCGGCCTCCGCCACCGGCATCGCGAACACCTCGCTGATGTCCTTGCCTTCGAGCCGGTACTGCAGCACCGACTTCTGGAAGCGCCGGCCCTCGCACTCCTCGCAGGTGGTGGCCACCCCGGCCATGATCGCCAGGTCGGTGTAGATGACGCCCGCGCCCTTGCAGCCGGGGCAGGCGCCCTCCGAGTTGGGGCTGAACAGCGCCGGCTTGACGTCGTTGACCTTCGCGAAGGTCTTCCGGATCGGCTCCAGCATGTCGGTGTAGGTGGCCGGGTTGCTGCGCCGCGAGCCCTTGATCGGCGCCTGGTCCACCGTCACCACACCGCCCCGGCCCGCCACCGAGCCGTGGATCAGCGAGCTCTTGCCGGAGCCCGCGACACCGGTGACCACGGTCAGCACGCCCAGCGGAATGTCGACGTCGACGTCGCGCAGGTTGTGCGAGTTCGCGCCGCGCACCTTCAGCACCCCGGTGCGCTCGCGCACCCACGGCTTCACCGCGGCCCGGTCGTCCAGGTGCCGCCCGGTGACGGTGCCGCTCGCCCGCAGGCCGTCCACCGAGCCCGTGAAGACCACCTCGCCGCCCTTGGTGCCGGCGTACGGACCGATGTCGACCACATGGTCGGCGATCAGGATGGTCTCCGGCTTGTGCTCGACGACCAGCACGGTGTTGCCCTTGTCGCGCAGCCGCAGCAGCAGGTCGTTCATCCGCTGGATGTCGTGCGGGTGCAGGCCCACCGTCGGCTCGTCGAAGACGTAGGTGACGTCGGTGAGCGCCGAGCCCAGGTGGCGGACCATCTTGACGCGCTGCGCCTCACCGCCGGACAGCGTGCTGGAGGACCGGTCCAGCGACAGGTAGCCGAGGCCGATCTGCACGAACGAGTCGAGGGTCTGGCCGAGCACCGTCAGCAGCGTGTTGACCGACGGGTCGGTCAGGCCGCGCAGCCACTCGGCGAGGTCGCTGATCTGCATCGCGCAGGCGTCGGCGATGCTGACGCCGTCGATCTTCGCGGACCGGGCGGTCTCGCTGAGCCGGGTGCCGTGGCACTCGGGGCAGGCGGAGAACGCCACCGCGCGCTCCACGAACGCCCGGATGTGCGGCTGGAGCGCCTCCTTGTCCTTGGACAGGAAGGACTTGCGCACCCGCGCGATCAGGCCCTCGTAGGTGGTGTTGACGCCCTTCACCTTGACCTTGGTCGGGTCCCGGTGCAGAAAGTCGTGCCGCTCCTGCTCGGTGTAGTCGCGGATCGCCTTGCGCGGGTCGAAGAAGCCCGACTCGATGAACGACTGCACCACCCAGCCGTCCGGCTTCCAGCCGGGGACGGTGATCGCGCCGCCCGCCAACGACTTGCTGTCGTCGAACAGTTGGGCCGGGTCGATGTCCGAGACCGAGCCGATGCCCTCGCAGCGCAGGCACATGCCGCCGACGACGCTGAAGCCCTTCTCGATCTTCTTGCCGTTCACCACCAGCACGCCCGACGCCTCCGCCGAGGCGACGTTGAACGCGAACGCCTTCTGGGTGCCGATGTGCGGCTCGGCGAGCCGGCTGAACAGGATCCGCAGCAGCGTGCCGGCGTCGGTGGCGGTGCCGACGGTGGAGCGCAGGCTGGTGCCCATCGGCTGCTGGTCGACCAGGATCGCGGTGGTCAGCCCGTCGAGCACCTCGACGTCGGGGCGCGCCAGGGTCGGCATGAAGCCCTGGATGAAGGCGCTGTACGTCTCGTTGATCAGCCGCTGCGACTCGGCGGCGATGGTGTCGAACACCAGGGAGCTCTTGCCCGACCCGGAGACCCCGGTGAACACCGTCAGGCGCCGCTTGGGGATCTCCACATGGACGTTCTTGAGGTTGTTCTCCCGCGCCCCCTGCACCCGGATCATGTCGTGGCTGTCGGCGGCGATCGGCGCGGGCGGCTGGGTGTGCGGCTCTGCTCCGGCAGTCATGGTGTCCCTCCCGTGTGGCGGGCGCGGCCCGCCTTCGTCGTGCGACGTGGTGACGAGTTCCGGAACGTCCCGGTTCCTGGACATCGAGCGTATACCTGCAAACTCGGTTGAAAGCCGGGGCCGGAAGTCCCGGGATTTCGCTGGGCTAAAGTCTCAAACCGTGATGTACCTGCGCCCGTTCGACCTGGCCCGTGAGCACGGCATCTCCACCCAGGCCGTCCGCAACTACGAGCAGGGCGGCTTCCTCCCGCCCGCCGGCCGCACCCCGGCCGGCTACCGCACCTACACGACGACGCACGCGGCGGCGCTGCGGGCCTACCTGGCGCTGGTCCAGGCGTACGGGTACGCGCTGGGCGGGGAGATCATGCGGCTGCTCAACACGGGCGACCTGGACGGCGCGCTGACCGCCGTGCACCGCGGCCACGCCCAACTGCTGCGCGACCGGAGCACGTTGGAGGCGGTGGAGCAGGCGGTGCGGCACCTCGCCGCCGGAGCCGCCGAAACCGCCGGAGCCGCCGGACCCACTGGCCCCGCCGACCCCGCCGGACCTGCCGCGCGCCCCGCGGCCGGCCGCGCGCCGCTCAGCATCGGCGAGCTGGCGCGCCGCCTGGGGGTGACGGCGGCGACCCTGCGCAACTGGGAGGCGGTGGGCATCCTCTCCCCCACCCGCGCGCCCGTCACCGGGCACCGCGCGTACGACGCCGCCGACGTGCGGGACGCCGAGCTGACGCACCTGCTCCGGCGCGGCGGCTACCCGCTGGAGCACATCCGCACCGTGGTCGAGCAGGTCCGCACGGTCGGCGGCACCGACGCGCTGTCCGACGCCCTCGACGACTGGCGGCGCCGGCTCACCGCCCGCGGCGTGTCGATGCTCGACGCGGCGGCCCGGCTGTCCGGGTACGTCGCCCTGCTGTCCGCCTGACAGAGACCGGAAGGATTCGCCGGGCCGCCCGGGCGGCGCGCCGGAGACTGGGTCCGCCGTCGACCGGGGAGCCTGCCGAAGGAGCTGACCGCAGTTGAACACCGTCCCGGCCCTGTTCGAGTCAACCGTCGCCCGGTGGGGCGAGGAGCCCGCCCTGATCGACCAGGAGCGCACCCTCGGCTACGCGGAGCTGAACACCCGGGTCAACCGGCTCGCCCGCGCGCTGATCGCGCACGGCGTCGGCCCGGACCGGCTGGTCGCGGTCGCGATGCCGAAGTCGAACGACCTGATCGTGGCCGTCCTGGCGGTGCTCAAGGCCGGCGGCGCCTACCTCCCGCTCGACCCCGGCTACCCGGCCGAACGCCTGTCGTTCATGCTCGCCGACGCCCGGCCGGTGCTCCTGCTGCGCTCCGCGTCGGTGCCGCCGCTCGCCGCGGGGCCGGCCGAACTCGTGGTGGACGACCCGGAGTTCCGCGCCGCCTGCGAGGCCCTGCCCGGGCACGACGTCGCGCCGGACGAGCGCCGCGCCGAGCTGCGCCCCGAGCACCTGATGTACGTCATCTACACCTCCGGCTCGACCGGCACGCCCAAGGGCGTCGCCGTGCCGCACGACGGGGTGCGCGACCTGGCCGCCACCCAGGCGGCCGTCCTGAACGCCGGCCCGGGGGACCGGGTGCTGCAGTGGGCGTCGATCAGTTTCGACGCCGCGTTCTGGGACATCACCCTGGCCCTGCTGTCCGGCGCGGCCCTGGTGATGGCGCCCGCCGAGGACCTGCTGCCCGGCCAGCCGCTGTGGAACACCCTGCTGAAGCACAGCGTCACGCACGCGGTGCTGCCGCCGGTGGCGCTCAGCGAGACCGACGCCGAGAACGTCCTGCTCGGCGGGACGGTGATGTCGACGGGCGACAGCTGCACCCCCACCCTGGTGCGCAAGTGGGCCCGCGACCGGCGGATGTTCAACGGGTACGGCCCCACCGAGGTGACCGTCGGCGCGACCGTCGGCGGGCCGGTCCGCGAGGGCGGGGACGTCGGGATCGGCGTGCCGTGGGTCGGCAACCGGGTGCGGGTGCTCGACGAGCGCCTGCGGCCGGTGCCGGCCGGCGCCGAGGGCGAGCTGTACATCGCGGGCAGCGGCCTGGCCCGCGGCTACCTCGACCGGTTCCCCGCCACCGCGGTGAAGTTCGTCGCCGACCCGTTCGGGCCGCCCGGCAGCCGGATGTACCGCACCGGCGACCGGGGGCGTCGCGGAGCGGACGGCGAGCTGTACTTCGCGGGCCGCGCGGACGGCCAGGTGAAGCTGCGCGGCTTCCGTGTCGAACTCGGCGAGATCGAGACCCGGCTCGCCGCCCACCCGGCGGTGGACGTCGCCGTCGCCGTGGTGCGCGGCGAACTCGCCGACGCCCACGTGGTCGGCTACGTCACCGTCACCGCCCCGGCGGAGCCCGCCGAGCTGCGCGCCCACCTCGCCGGGTCGCTGCCCGCCCACATGGTGCCCGCCCGGATCACCGTGCTGGACCGGTTCCCGACCCTCGCCAACGGCAAGATCGACCGGGCGGCCCTGCCGCAGCCCGAGGCGCGGACGGACGGACGGCCCGAGCCGGAGGCGGACGGGGCGGACGACTGCGCGGCCGTGGTCTGCGCGATCGTCCGGGACGTCCTCGACATCCCGGACGCCGGACCCGCCGACAACTTCTTCGACCTCGGCGGGCACTCCGTGCAGGCGACCCGGCTGGCCGTCCGGCTCCGCGAGCGGTTCCGGGTCGCGCTGCCGATCCGCACCGTGCTGGAGACGGCGACCATCGGCGAACTCGCCGCGGCCGTCGAGAGCCGGCTGACGGCCGGCTAGGTCGTGTTTCGAAAGCGTCATCCTGCTGTCCTTCGTCCCCTACCTCGTATGGCTGTGTGCTCGGTTTCGTGCAGGCGGGCCTGCGTGGCGCCGTGGCGGAGTGTCCGGAGTCCGAAGGCCGTGACGGGGCCGTGGGCGCCAGGGGTGAGGGCGGCGCCGGGGGTGGCAGCGTGGCTGGCGCCCCAGGCGAGGAGGGAGGCGGTCATCTCGTAGGGGTCGGGGCCGGTGAGGGCGGTGGTGGCCAGGGGACGGCCTGCCGCGTCGCGGGCGGTGGCGATGACGAGGGCCCGGCCGTCGGGGTCGGGTTCGCGCGCGGAGCCGGGGAGGCGGTCGGAGAGCTTGGTGACGGCGCCACGGATCGTGGGGGTGTGCAGCAAGGGTGCGGCGAGGCGGGTGCCGGCCCGGACGAGGCGGGTCCACCGGCCGAACCAGCCCATGCCCACGTCGACGCTGTCGAGGTGGGGGAAGGCCTCGGGCAGGCCGAGGTGCTCGGAGCCGCCGACGGTCAGGGCCGCCCGGGTGATGCCCGCGTGGCGGAAGGTGAGCAGGCGGGCGCCGGTGTGCTCGGTGGTGAGGCGGGCGGGGCCGCCGGTGCGGGGGCGACGGTAGGCGAAGGCGTCCTCGACGGCGGAGCCGACGAGTGAGGCGCGGGTGCCACCGGTGGTGAGGGTGAAGGCGTCGCGCAGGGTGCTGCGGTAGCGCGTCTCGTCGCCGTGGCCGGAGCGGGTGAGGAAGTAGCCGATCTCGATGCGGCGCGCCCGTTCGCCCGCACGGGTGAGGGCGAGGGCGCCGGCGAGGTTGCCGGGGACGTAGTCGTAGCCGAAGGCCGGGACGATGCTCGCGCCACTGGCGGCGGCGACGGCGTCCAGGGCGAACGCCTGCCGGATGAAGGGGGGTTCTCCGGTGGAGTCGAGGTAGTGGGCCCCGGTCCGGGCCGCGGCGGTGACAGCGGGCAGGCCGAGCCGGGCGAAAGGTCCTACGGTGGAGACGACGACGTCGGTGGGCTCGAAGACGCCGGCGAGGTCGGCCTCCGAGGTGGCGTCGGCCTCGATGACGTCCAGATCGGCCCGGAGGTTCTCGGCCAGGGTGAGCATCCTCGCGCGGCTGCGGCCGACGAGGGTCGGCTCCTCGCCGCGGGCGAGCAGCTCGCGCAGCACGCGGCGGCCGGTGAAGCCGGTCGCTCCGAGCAGGAGGATTCTGCGCTTGTCCACGATGGTGCCTTTCGTGCGGAGGGTTCGGAGGCACCTCCAGCTTTACACATTTGCGCTCTGGTGTTAACTTTGTAGGCATGCCGAAGGTCCCCACCTCCCAGCTCGTCCTCGACGCCGCGTACCGCTGCTTCTGCCGCAACGGCTACCGCCGCACCACGGTCTCCGACATCGTCGAGGAGGCGCAGCTGTCGCGCCCGACGGTCTACAAGTACGTGGGGAGCAAGGAGGAGGCGATCGTCAAGGTCGTCCGGTCCCTGCTGGAGCGGGCCACCGCCGCTTCGGATGCTGCGGCCGAGGCGGCGGCCACCGCGGAGGAGACGGTCCTCGCCGTCCTCACGGTGAAGCTGGAGGTCGCCATTCGGCTCTGGCAGGACAGCCCCGCCCATGCCCAGGAGCTGCTGTCCGCGGCCACCGCCCAGGCCCCCGGTCTGGTCACCGCCTACACCGACCACCTGGCCGCACTCCTCACATCAACCCTCGCCCAGGCCGCCGGGGACGGCGCGCGGCAGGCCGCTGCCGTGCTGCTCACCTTCACCCGCGGCCTGGAGGAGGACCTGCGCGACGCCGACGCCGTCCGCGACGAACTGCTGACCGGCGTGCGGATGATCACTCGCGGGGCCCTCGCCTCCACCACGTCCACCCCCGGCTGACCCGCACGGGCCGGCCCCGCCCGAAAGGCGCACCCTCATGCACAGCACCCCCGCCCCCGACTACTACCGCGACCAGCAGGCGTGGCGCGACCTCCAGCAGTTCCTGCCCGAGCGCCTGCGGCTGACCGACGCCACCGCGCCCGAGGAGGAGTACTGGGACTGGCGCGGGAACCGCGTCCACCTCGACCGCTACCGCAACCCGGAGGCGAAGGCGAAGGTCGTCCTGCACCACGGCGTGGGCACCAACGGCCGCCAGATGTCGCTGATCCTGGGCGCACCGCTGGCGCGGCGCGGCTTCGAGACCGTCGCCCTGGACAACCTCGGCTACGGCCTCACCAAGGTCAAGCCCGGTACCACCCCCTCCTACGACGACTGGGTCGACCTCGTCGTCGACTTCCTCGCGTACGAGCAGTCCCGCGACGACCGCCCCATCGTCCTCTACGGGCTGAGCGCCGGTGGCATGCTCACCTACCACGTCGCCGCCAAGGCCCCCCGCGACACCCTGCGCGGCATCGTCGGCATGACCTTCCTCGACCAGCGCGACCAGCAGGTCCGCGACGAGACCTCCCACGACAAGCTGACCGCCCGCGCCGGCGTCCCCCTCATGGGCCTGATCGCCAAGACCCCCGCCGCCTCCGCCAAGTACCCGATGAGCCTGGCGTCCAAGATGTCCGCCCTGGCCAACGACCCGGAGGCCATGAAGGTCCTCATGAAGGACCCCACCTCCGCCGCCAACTGGGTCAGCGTCCGCTTCCTCGACAGCTACGCCACCTACACCCCCGTCGTCGAGCCGCCCGAGTTCGACGCCTGCCCCGTCCTGCTCACCCAGCCGGCCGAGGACCGCTGGACCCCCCACCACCTCAGCGTGCCCGTCCTGTCCCGCATCACCAAGGTCCCCGTCGACACCGTCATGCTCGAAGGCGCCGGTCACTACCCCCTCGAAGACCCCGGTCTCCGGCAGATGGAGGACGCCATCGCCGCCTTCGTCAGCAAGAACACCGCCTGACCGACACGCCCCGCGCGGTCGGCCCCGCACCGTCGACGGCTGAACTCCCGCCGCCGTTCAGCCGTCGACGCCGACCCGCCCGCCGACACCCGGCCGCTGTGCCGAGGTTTGACGGCGGCACCGACGAACTGGCCTCCGCCCTCACCGCGGCCAGACCCGCTGGGTCAAAGCCACTCGTTCACAGCTGCGATCAATACGGTCGCTTCGTAGCGGACCGCGAGCTTGTCGTACCGCGTGGCGACGGCGCGGTTTCTCTTGAGCCGGTTGATCCCGCACTCGACCGCATGACGCTCACGGTAGTCAGCCGGGTCGAAGGCGGGTGGCCGGCCACCGCGCGAGCCGAGCTTCTGCCGGTTTCGTGCCTGATCAGCCTTGTCCGGGATGGTGCAGCGGATTCCACGTCGACGCAGATAGGCGCGGTTTCGGCGCGAGGCGTAGGCCTTGTCCGCTCGTACGCGATCGGGACGGACACGCGGTCGGCCCGGTCCCATACGAGGCACACGTACTCTCTCCAGCACACGTTCGAACTGAGGCGAGTCACCGCGCTGTCCCGCCGTGACCACGATCGACATGGCCTTCTGGCCCTGCTCTACAGCCAAGTGCAGTTTGGTGGTGAACCCGCCGCGCGAGCGCCCCAGTCCATGGTCACAGGGCTCTGCGAAGATCCCGCCCGGCGGTTCCTTCTGCAGGTCGCCATGCTTACGGGCTCCGGCCGCATGCTGATGGGCGCGGCACACGGTGGAATCGACGCTCAGGTCCCACACGATCGCACCTCTCGCATCGGCAATTGCCTGGAGCCGAGTGAGGATCCGGTGCCAGGTACCGTCCCGCTGCCACCGGCGAAACAGGTCGTAGACCCGACCCCACGGCCCGTACTCAACAGGCACGTCCCGCCACGGAACTCCGGTCCGAACCCGAAACCGTATACCGTCGATCAGTCGCCGCCGAGACCAGACGGGTGGCCGTCCCCTCCCGGGCCCTATCGGCAACAACGATTCCAGTACCGCCCACTGCTCGTCCGTGAGATCTCCACGCCTCATAGACCATGATCATTCATAGCCAAGGGCCAAGTTTCGATACACGGCCTAGCGGAACGCGACGGGCAGGCTGCTGAAACCGTTCAGGAAGTTGGAGTAGATCGGCGCGGGCTCGCCGCACAGCTCGATCCCGGACACCGACCCGATCAGCGCGCTCAGCAGCGCGTGCAGCTCCGCCCGGCCGAGGAACGCGCCGACGCAGAAGTGCGGGCCGTGGCCGAAGGAGAGGTGCTTGTTGGGCGTGCGGGCCGGGTCGAAGCGCTCCGGCCGGTCGAACACCTCCTCGTCGTTGTTGGCGGAGGTGTTCCACATCGTCACGATGTCGCCCGCCCGCACCCGCCGGCCGCCGATCACGGTGTCCCGGGTCGCGGTGCGGGCGAAGTGCCGGGCGGGCGTGGCCCAGCGCAGCACCTCCTCGACGGCCGTGTCGACGCCGATCGACCCGTCGCGCAGCGCCCGCCACTGCTCGGGGTGCTCGGCGAACGCCTTCACCGCGCAGATCGCGGACACCCGGGAGGACTCGTCGCCGCCGAGCACCAGGCTGTAGCAGTTCAGCGCGACGGCCTCCAGGGTCAGCGGGGCGCCGCCGACCTCCGCCGTCGCGATCATGCTGACCACGTCGTCGCCGGGGGCGCCGCGGCGGTGCCGGGCGAGGTCCATGAAGTAGCCGATGATCTCGTTGCGGGCCTCCAGCGAGTCCAGCCGGTCGGAGTCGGCGTCCTCGGCGGACAGCGCCAGCTTGTTCCAGCCCAGCAGGCTCTCGCGGTCCGCCGCCGGGACGGACAGCAGGTCGCAGATGGTCTGCATCGGAACGTGCTCGGCGACCTCCGCCGCGAAGTCGAACTCGCCCCGGCCGGCGACGGCGCCGATCAGGCGCGCGGTCCGCTCCCGCACCTTCTGCCGGACCGGGCCCAGGACCTGCGGGGAGAACGCCCGCAGCATCAGGCTGCGCAGCTCGCGGTGGCGCGGCCGGTCGGTGACCGCGAGCATCTGGCCGCCCGCCGAGTCGCCGCCGCTCAGCAGCACGTCCAGCACCGTCCCGCGGCCGGAGCTCAGCGCACGCGCGTCGGAGTAGCACGCCAGCACGTCCGCGTGCCGGGCGACGACCCAGAACCCGGGGTCTCCCGGGTGCCAGTACACGGGCCGGGTGGCCCGCACCTCGCGCCAGAACGCGTGCACGTCGTGCCGTACGAAGGTGGTCGGGTCGGTCAGGTCCGGTTCGGTCGTGGTGGTCATGCCGGAATCGTGACAACGGCGCCGCCGGCGCCGGGGATTTATTGCCCAGGTCTTTCTCCCCGGCGGGCGGAGAAAAGTTCCGTGAGATGCTCGGGAATGCACGTCGCCGCACGTTGTGACAGGGCCGGCGGCGGTCGGTCGATCACCTTTCCCGAGGAGGGCGCACATGAGTCCTTTGACGTATGCGGACTATCTCCGGATGGAAACTCTGCTTTCGCTCCAGGAACCGCGCACCCCACCGGCCTCCAGCCGCTCGGTCGTCCTGGCGGAGCAGTTCTTCATCATCACCCACCAGGCCAGTGAACTCTGGCTCAAGCAGCTGGGGTCCGACCTGGACGCCGCCGCGGAGGCGCTGATGCCGCCCTGCGACGCGCACGACCTGGAAATCGGGCTGGAATTCCTGCTGCGGGCCGGCGAGGTGCTGCGGGTGCTGCAGCAGCAATTGCTGGTGCTGGAGAGACTTCCGCTGCGGTATTTCGCGGAGTTCCGGCCCTATCTGGACACGGCGAGCGGCGCCCAGTCCACGCAGTTCCGGCGGCTGACCGCGCTGCTGGGCGGCGACCACCACCGGGGCAGCCTGTACGAGGCGTTCGCGGCGGCGGCCGAGTACCACGGGCGCACGGTGCCCGAGGTGTGCCGGCTCGGCGTGGAGGCCGGAGTGCCGCACCGGCTCGCCGAAGCCCTGGTGGACATCGGGAACGCGTACTGGCACTGGAAGGTCGCGCACCTGGCGCTGGTGTCGAAGATGGTCGGCGAGCAGAGCGGCACCGGCGGGTCGAGCGGCGCGGACTTCCTCGCCCGCCGGCTCACCCGGCCGTTCCCGGAGCTCCGCCGGCTGCGCGGGAACGTGCACCGGGCGTAGCGGCGGGCGGCGGGTCCCGGACGGGTTCCGGAGCCCGCTGGCCGAAAATCTGTCCGAAAACATATGCCGCCGGAATATGACAAAACTGCCGCGGGGCGGCCGGATCGTGCCACCGCCGCCCGCGAACCGTCCCGCCGGCGGGTGGCCCGCCGGGCGCTGTGACCTGAGTATTTCGGGCGTGTTAACCCCGTGTTGCGGCCCTCGTCCGGTGCGCAGCCGGGCGCAAGGGTGGCGAAAACGCCGCGAATCGACGCCCCGGCGAGCCGCACGATCTCTAGCCAACATCTTTCACCCCGCTTGATTGCCTACATGGCCGCGACAAGTATCGGCAGGGATGCGGCGAAAGACCGTGTTGCTGGGAGACCGTCATTGTGGGGGGCTTCGGGATGGGTTGTACCGACGTCACATCCGCGCAGGAAGCCATGTGGCTCGCGCAGGAATTCACTCCGGACGCACCGAACAACGTGGCCACTCTGTGGGACATCGACGGCGACCTGGACACCGGCCTGCTCGCCACCGCCCTCAGGACCGCGGTCGCGGAGGCCGAGGCCCTGCAGGTGGCCTTCCTCCGCGACGAGGACGGGCTGCGGCCCCTCGCCCGGGACCTCTCGGCGTGGGAGCCGTTCCGGGCGGACGTCGGCCACCGCGCCGACCCCGCCGACGCGGCCCGCGCGATCGTCGCCGACCTGGTGCGCCGCCCCTTCGACCCGGCGCGGGAGCCGCTGCTGCGGATCGGCACGATCCGGCTCGCCCCCCGCCGCCACCTGCTCGTGCTGGTCTTCCACCACGTCCTGACCGACGCGTTCGGCGTCCTCACCCTGCTGTCCGGGCGGATCGCCGAGATCCACCGCGCGCTGGCCGCCGGCGCCCCGGTGCCGGCGGCCCGGCTGAACCCGCCGCGGACCGCGGCGGCGAAGGACGCCGCCTACCGGGCGTCGGCCCGGTTCGCCGACGCCGAACGGTTCTGGCGCGACTACCTGGCCGGCGACCTGCCCGCCGCCGCGCTGCCCACCGGCGTCCGCCCGGCCGCCGGCGCGCCCGCCGCCGAGGCCGGGTACTGGGACGGCCTCACCGCGCCGCAGCACCTGGTCACCCGCACGGTGACCGTCCCCGCCGCCGAACGCGCCGCCTGGGACCTGACGTCCGCCGCGACCGGGACCTCGGTGCCCGATCTGATCACCGCCGCCGCGACCGCGTTCCTGCGGCACATGTGCGGCCGGTCCGAGCAGCTGCTGACCATCACCGTCAACCACCGCGTCGGCGCGCTGCGGCACTCCCTCGGGCTGCTCTCCAACCGGGTGCCGCTGCGCGTCCGGGTCGACCCCGACGCGGACTTCGTGCGGCTCGCCGCGTCGCTCGCCGAGGACCGCCGCCGGGTGCTGCGGCACGCCCGGCACGACATCTCCCTGATCAAGCGGGCCGGCGGCCGCACCGCCGACACCCGCAGCCCGTTCGGCGCCGTCGTCAACGTGCTGCCCGCCGTGCGGGCGCTCGACCTGGCGGGCGCCACCGGCCGCTTCGCCGGCGGCACCTTCGGCATGATCGACGAGGTGATGGTGTGCGTCTACACCGACGGCACCCCCGACAGCGACCTGTACGTGCGCTTCGACGCGCCGCGCGCGGACTACGACGAGCAGGACCTCGCCGGGCTCGCCGCCCGCTTCACCACCTTCCTGCGGACGGCCATGGCCGACCCGCGCACCCCCGTCGGCACGGTCTCCGCCCTCGACCCGGACGAGCGCCGCACGCTGCTCGCGCACTGCGCCGGGGACGCCGTCGACGCGCCGCCCGCCACCCTGACCGACCTGCTCGACCGGCAGGCCCTCGCCACCCCCGACGCCGTCGCGGTGACCTTCGAGGACACCGCGCTGACCTACCGCGAACTGGCCGAGCGCTCCGGCCGGCTGGCCCACCTGCTGGCCGGGCACGGCGCCGGTCCGGAACGCCTGGTCGCCGTCGCGGTGCCGCGCTCGCCGGAGCTGGTCGTCGCCCTGGTCGCCGTGCTGCGGGCGGGCGCGGCGTACGTCCCCGTCGACCCGGACTACCCCGCCGCCCGGACCGCCTTCATGCTCGCCGACGCCGCGCCGGCCCTGCTGCTGACCGTCGGGGGCACCGCCGACCGGCTGCCCCCGACCGACCTCCCGCGGCTGCTGGTCGACGAACTCCCGCTCGGCGAGGGGCCCGTGCTGCTCGCCCCGCACCGGCCCGAGCACCCCGCGTACATGATCTACACCTCGGGCTCGACCGGACGCCCCAAGGGCACGGTCATCACCCACGAGGCGATCGTCAACCGGCTGCGCTGGATGCAGGACCACCTCCGGCTGGACGGCTCCGACCGGGTCCTGCAGAAGACCTCCGCCTCCTTCGACGTGTCCGTCTGGGAGTTCTTCTGGCCGCTGATCACCGGCGCCACCCTGGTCGTCGCCCGGCCCGACGGGCACCGCGACCCGGACTACCTGGCGGAGCTGATCGAGCGGGCCGGCGTCACCACCGCGCACTTCGTCCCGTCGATGCTGGCCGAGTTCGTCACCGAGCGGCGGGCCGCCGCCTGCACGGCGCTGCGCCGCGTCGTGTGCAGCGGCGAGGCGCTCCCCGCGGAGCTGGCCGCCCGGTTCCACCGCGTCTTCGGCGTGCCGCTGCACAACCTGTACGGGCCGACCGAGGCCGCCGTCGACGTCACCGCCTGGCAGTACCGGCCCGGCACGCGGACCGTCCCGATCGGCAGGCCCATCCGGAACACGCAGCTGTACGTCCTGGACGAGCGGCTGCGGCCGGTGCCGCCCGGCGTCCTCGGCGACCTGTACATCGCGGGCACCGGGCTCGCCCGCGGCTACCACGGCCGCCCCGCGCTGACCGCGGAGCGCTTCGTGGCCTGCCCGTTCGGGGAGCCCGGACAACGCATGTACCGCACCGGCGACCTGGCCCGCTGGAACGCCGAGGGCGAACTGGAGTTCGCCGGGCGCGCCGACCAGCAGGTGAAGATCCGCGGCTTCCGGGTCGAACCCCAGGAGATCGAGGACACCCTGACCGAGCACCCCGGGGTGCTCCGGGCGGCCGTCCTCGCCCGGCCCGGCCGGGGCGCCGACGCGGCCGCGCAGCTGGTCGCCTACGTCGTCCCGGACCGCTCCGGCGAGTGGGACCTGCACGCCGGCCTGGACATCGCCGAACTGCGCGGCTTCGCCGCGACCCGGCTGCCCGCCCACCTGGTGCCCGCCGTCTTCGTCGCGCTGGACCGGCTGCCGCTGTCCGCCAACGGCAAGCTCGACCGGGCCGCGCTGCCGGAGCCGGAGCTCACCGGCCGCGCCCACCGGCCGCCCCGGACCGCCGAGGAGCGCCTGCTGGCGGCCGCGTTCGCCGAGGTGCTCGGCGTGCGGCGGATCGGCGTCGACGACGACTTCTTCGCCCTGGGCGGCGACAGCATCCGGGCGATCCAGGTGGTGGCCCGGGCCCGGGCCGGCGGCCTGCTGCTCGGCCCGCGCACCGTGTTCGAGTGCCGCACCGTCGCCGCGCTCGCCCGGGCCGCGGCCCGCGACACCGCCCCGGCGGCCGTCGAGGAGCTCGCGGGCGGGGGCGTCGGCCTGCTGCCGCTGCCGCCGATGGCCCGGGTGTACGCGGAGCGGGGCCCCGGCCTGGACCGCCTCGCCCAGTGGCTGGTGCTGGAACTGCCCGCCGGGATCGACCTCCCCGGCCTCACCGCCACCCTGGGCGCCGTCCTGGACCGGCACGACGTGCTGCGCTCCCGGCTGACCGACGACGGCCTGCTGGTGCTGCCGGCCGGCAGCGTCGACGCCGCCGCCCTCCTCGACCGCGTCGTCGACCGCCCCGGCGACCTGGACGGCGAGGCCTGGCAGGACCTGCTGCGCGCCGAGGCCGCCGCCGCCACCGGGCTGATCGACGCCCGGGCCGGGCGGATGCTCCGGCCGGTCTGGTTCCGCGCCGCCGGGGACGCGCCCGGGCGGCTGCTGGTCGCCGCCCACCACCTGGTCGTCGACGGGCTGTCCTGGCGGGTGCTGCTCTCCGACCTGGCCGACGCCTGGGGCCGGGTCCGGGAGGGCCGCACGCCCGAACTGCCGCCGGTCGGGACCTCGCTGCGCCGCTGGCTGCGCGCGCTCGGCGACGAGGCGGCCCGCCCCGGGCGGGCGGCGGAGGTGACGCTCTGGCAGGAGCTGCTGGCGTCCCCCGTCGCCCCGGTCGGCTCCCGGCCGCTCGACCCCGCGCGGGACCTCGCCTCCGGCACCGACACCGTCCGCGTCGAGCTCCCCGCCGACCTCACCGACGCGATCCTGACGGCCGTCCCGGCGGCCTACCGCAGCGGCGCCGACGACGTCCTGCTCACCGCGCTCGTCCTCGCCCTGGCCCACCGGCGGCGCGGCGTCACGGACGGCGCGACCGTGGTCCGGGTGGAGGGGCACGGCCGGCAGGAGGAGCTGGTGCCGGGCGCGGACCTGTCCCGCACGGCCGGCTGGTTCACCACCGTCGCCCCCGTCCGCCTCGACCTCGCCGGAGTGGACGTCGACGCCGCCCTCGCCGGCGGCCCGGCCGCCGGCGACGCCCTGAAACGGGTGAAGGAGCAGCGGCGCGCCCTGCCCGACCGGGGGATCGGCTACACCCTGCTGCGCTACCTCAACGAGGACACCGCGGCGCGGCTGCGGCCCTTCCCGGCGGAGGACATCGGCTTCAACTTCCTCGGCCGGTTCTCCTTCGACGGCCGGGGCGACGGCTGGACACCCGCGCCCGAGTGGCCCGAGCTGGTCGCCGCGCCCGCCCCGGACATGCCGGCGCCCAGCGCGCTCGAACTGAACGCCCTGGTGACGGGCGCCGGCGAGGACGCCCGGCTGACCGCCCTGTTCACCTTCGCCACCGGCGTGCTGACGGCCGACCAGGTCCGCGCGCTGGCCGACAGCTGGTGCGCCGCGCTGCGCGGCCTGCGCGACCTGATCGCGGCGGGCGGGCGCGGACCGACGCCCTCCGACGTGCCGCTGGTCTCCGTCTCGCAGGCCGAACTGGACGGCTGGCAGCGGCAGTTCGGGCCCATCGGCGACGTGTGGCCGCTCACTCCGCTGCAGCACGGCCTGCTGTACCACACGATGCTGGCGCGCAGCGCGTCCGAGGACTACCAGACCCAGTTCGTGTTCCGGCTCGACGGCCCCCTCGACCCGTCCCGGCTGCGGGCCGCGGGCCAGGCGCTGCTCGACCGGCACCCGAACCTGCGGGTGGCGTTCGCCGCGGGCGCGAACGGCGAGCCCCGGCAGGTCGTGGTCGAGGACGTCGTGCTGCCCTGGCGGCACCTGGACCTGACCGGCGAGGTGGACCGCGCCGCCCGGCTGGAGGAGCTGCTGGTCGAGGAACGGGAGACCCGCTTCGCCACCGACCGGCCGCCGCTGCTGCGGCTGACCCTGGTCACCCTCGGCCCCGACCGCGGCGAACTGGCGCTCACCGCCCACCACGTGCTGCTCGACGGCTGGTCGGTGCCGCTGATCGCACGCGAGCTGCTGGAGCTGTACGCGGCCGACGGCCCGCTGCCGGCGCGCCCGCACGGCTACCGGGACTTCCTGGCCTGGCTGTCGGAGCAGGACGCGGCGCGGTCCGCCGGCGCCTGGGCCGAGGAGCTGGCCGGGGTCGCGGAGCCGACCCTGCTGGCCGCCGCGGTGCCCGAGGCGCCCGGGGCCGGCAGCGGTCAGCTCGACGTGCCGCTCGACGGCGAGGACGCCACCCGGCTGGCGCGCCGCGCCGCGGAGTGGGGCGTCACCCCGAACACCCTGGTGCAGGGCGCGTGGGCGATGGTGCTGGCGCAGCTCACCGGCCGCGACGACGTGCTGTTCGGCGCCACGGTGTCGGGCCGGCCCGCGACGCTGGACGGCGCGGACGGCATGGTCGGCCTGTTCATCAACACGCTGCCGGTGCGGGTGCGGTGCGCCGTCGGCGAGGCCGTCCCGGAGGTGCTCGGCCGGCTGCAGGACGCCCGGGCGCGGCTGCTGGACCACGACCACCTGGGGCTCGCCGACATCCGGCGGACGACCGGGCTCGGCGCGCTGTTCGACACGCTGGTGGTCTTCGAGTCCTTCCCGGTGGACCGCTCGCACCGCCCGGCCGCGGGCCCGGTGGTGACGGGCATCCGCCCGTACGCCCCGCCGCACTACCCGCTGACGGTGATCGCGGCGGCCGACCCGCTGCTGCGGATCTCCTTCCAGTACCGGCGCGAGGTGTTCGAGCGGAGCGCCGTGGCGGCGCTCGCCGACCGGCTGGCGCGGGTGCTGCGGCAGTTCGCGGCGGGCGGGCGGCCCACCGTCGCCGCGCTCGACGTGCTGTCCGACGCGGAGCGCGAGCAGGTGCTGCACGGCTGGAACGACACGGCCGTCCCGCCGCCCGGGCGGACCGTCCCCGAGCTGCTGGCCGAGTGCCTGGCGGCGACGCCGGACGCGGTCGGCGTCGAGTTCCGCGGCCACCGGTTGACGTACCGGGAGCTGGACGAGCGCTCGGGCCGGCTGGCGCACTGGCTGGCCGGGCAGGGTGTCGGCCCGGAGTCGCGGGTGGTGGTGCTGCTGCCGCGCTCGACCGATCTGCTGGTGGCGCTGCTGGCGGTGTGGAAGGCCGGCGGCGCGTACGTGCCGGTGGACCCGGAGTACCCGGCGGCCCGGGTGCGGGCGGTGGTCGAGGACAGCGCTCCGGTGCTGGTCCTGGACGCGGAGCGGCTGGCGGGGGTGGACCTGTCCGACGCGTCCGAACACCCTGCCGCCGGGCCGGGCGCGGTGGTGGGCGCCGAGCACGCCGCGTACGTCATCTACACCTCGGGCTCGACCGGCACGCCCAAGGGCGTGGTGGTCCGGCACGGCGCGCTGGCGGTCCTGCTGACCGGCCTGCGGGAACGGTTCGCCCTGACGCCGGCGGACCGGCTGCTGGCCTGCGCCACCGTCGCGTTCGACATCGCCGCGCTGGAGCTCTTCCTGCCGCTGCTCGCCGGCGGCCGGGTGGTGCTGGCCGGCAAGGACGACCTGGTGCGGCCCGCCGCCCTGCTCGACCTGGTCGAACAGCACGGGATCACCGTCATGCAGGCCACCCCCGCGCTCTGGCAGAGCCTGGTCGCCCACGCGCCGAGCTGCCTGACCGGACTGCGGGTGATCTCCACCGGCGAGGCCCTGCCGCCGGCCCTCGCCGAGACCCTGTGCAAGCACGCCGCGGAGGTCACCAACCTCTACGGCCCGACCGAGACCACCGTCTACGCCACCGCCGCCCGGCCGGTCCCCGGCCGCTCCGGCATGCCGCCCGCGGTCGGCCGCCCGGTCGCCGGCACCCGGATCCTGCTGCTCGACCACGCGCTGCGCCCGGTGCCGCCCGGCGCGACCGGCGACCTGTGGATCGCCGGCGAGGGCCTGGCCCGCGGCTACCACGACCGGCCCGGCCTGACCGCGGAACGCTTCACGGCCTGCCCGTACGGGCCGCCGGGCAGCCGGATGTACCGCAGCGGCGACCTCGCCCGGTGGACCGCCGACGGCGAGGTCGAGTACCTCGGCCGCTCCGACCACCAGGTCAAGCTGCGCGGCTTCCGGATCGAGCCCGGCGAGATCGAGCACGTCCTGACCCGCCACCCGGCGGTCCACCGGGCCGCCGTGATCGCCCGCGAGGACGTGCCCGGCGACCTGCGGCTGGTGGCCTACGTGGTCCCCGCCGACGGCGCCGAGCCGCCCACCGCGGAGCTGCTGCGCGAGACGGTCAGGGACCGGCTGCCGGCCTACATGGTCCCGGCCGCGTTCGTGACGCTCACGGAACTCCCCCTGACCCCCAACGGCAAACTCGACCGCTCCGCGCTGCGCCCCCCGGACTACGGCGGCGACGAGTACCGGGCGCCCCGTTCGCCCCGCGAGCGGACGCTGTGCGAGCTGTTCGCCGAAGTGCTGGACGTCGAGCGGGTCGGTGTCGACGACGACTTCTTCGCCCTGGGCGGGCACTCGCTGACGGCCACCCGCCTGGTCGCCCGGGCCCGCGCCGAACTGGGCGTGGACATCCCGATGCAACTGCTGTTCACCGCCCCCACCGTCGCCGAGCTGACCGATCGCTGGCACGAGATGGCGGCCTCCACCCGAAAGCCCCTGCGGAGAATGACCGAAAGGTAGGACACGTGCTCCCCCTGTCGTACGCGCAGCGGCGGATGTGGTTCATCAACCGCTTCGAAGGCCCCTCCGCCACCTACAACATCCCGCTGCTGCTGCGGTGCCGCGGCCCGCTCGACCTGGCCGCGCTGCGGGCGGCGTTCCACGACGTGATGGTCCGCCACGAAGTCCTGCGGACGGTCTTCGGCGAGAGCGACGGCCAGCCCTACCAGCGGGTCCTCGACCCGGCCGGGATCCGACTGCCCTGGAAGGAGTGGGGCCGGGTCGCCGCCGACCGGGTGCCCGGCGTGATCGCGTCGGTGACCGGCAGCTGGTTCGACCTGTCGACGGACGTGCCGCTGCGCGGCTGCGTCCTGCAGACCGGCGACGAGGAGTACCTCGTCGTCCTGGTGATCCACCACATCGCCGGCGACGGCGGCTCGCTGGACCCGCTGGCCCGCGACGTCTCGACGGCGTACCGGGCCCGGGTCGCCGGCGCCGCGCCGGACTGGCCCGAACTGCCCGTCCAGTACGCCGACTACGCCCTGTGGCAGCAGGAGATGCTCGGCGACGAGACCGACCCGGACAGCGTCGTGTCGGTGCAGAGCGCCTACTGGCGCGCGGAGTTGGAGGGCATCGCCAAGCCCCTCCCGCTGCCGCTGGACCGGCCCCGCCCCGCGGTGGCGAGCTTCCGCGGCGGATCCGTCCCGGTCGGCCTGCCCGCCGAGCTGCGCGCCCGGGTGGAGAGTCTGACGCACGCCACCGGCGCCACCACCGCGATGGTGCTGCAGGCCGCCCTGGTGGTGCTGCTGCACCGGCTGAGCGGCGCCAAGGACGTGACGGTCGGCTCGCCGATCGCCGGCCGCACCGAGGAGGCCCTCGGCGACCTGGTCGGGTTCTTCGTCAACACCTGGACGCTGCGGGTCGACCTGACCGCCGACCGGTCCTTCGACTGGGTGCTGGAGCAGGTCCGCAAGAAGGCGCTCGCCGCCTACGACCACCAGGACGTGCCGTTCGAACGGCTGGTGGAGCTGCTGCGGCCGGAGCGCTCGACCGCGCACCACCCGCTGTTCCAGACCGTGCTGGCCTGGCAGAACAACACCCCGCCGCGGCTGGACCTGCCGGGTGTGACCGTGACGATGGAGCCGCTGCCCACCAACAGCGCCAAGTTCGACCTGTTCTTCAACCTGGCGCCGGACGACGACGCCGGGACGGTCGTCGGCGAGATCGAGTACGCCACCGAGCTGTTCGACCGCGCCACGGTGGAGGACATCGCGGCCCGCTTCGCGGCCGTCGTCGAGGAGGTCGTCACCGACCCGGCGACCACCGTCGGCGGCGCGGACGCGGCGGCGTCCGGCGCCGCCCCGGACGCCGCCGAACGCCGGAAGATCCTGGTCGAGTGGAACGACACCGCCCGCCAGGTCGACTGCCCCGGCCCGGTCCACCTGCTGTTCGAGCGGCAGGCCGCGCTCCGCCCCGGGGCCACGGCGCTGCGCTGGGCCGGCGGCACCATGAGCTACGGCGAGCTGAACCGGTGGGCGAACCGCATCGCCTGGGACCTGAAGGACCGCGGCGTCGGCCCGGAGACCGTGGTGGGCGTCGGCGTCCCGCGCGGCCCGGTCATGGTCGCCGCCGTCCTGGGCGTGCTCAAGGCGGGCGGCGCCTACCTGCCGCTGGAGCTCGCGCTGCCCGCCGACCGGGTGGCCGGCATGCTCGCCGACGCCGGCTGCTCGCTGGTGGTGACCGTCCCCGACACCGAGCGCTGGGCGCTGCCGGACGGCGTCGCCCCGGTCGAGCTCGCCGACGCCGACGCGCCCGGCCCCGACCACGACCCGCAGCCGGTGGCCGGCCCCGACAGCACGGCGTACATCATCTTCACCTCCGGCAGCACCGGGAAGCCCAAGGGCGTCGCCGTCACCCACCGGCCGGTGCACAACCTGCTCGACTGGTGCTACCGGACCTTCGCGTTCGGCCCCGACGACGTCGTGCTGTGCGTCACCTCGCTCGGCTTCGACCTGTCCGTCTTCGACATCTTCGGGCTGCTCGGCTGCGGCGGCGGCGTGTACATCGCCGACGCCGTCCAGCAGCGCGACCCGCAGCTGCTGCTGGACCTGCTGCTCACCGAGCCGATCACCTACTGGGACTCGGTGCCGACCACCCTCAACCAGGTCGCCTCGCTGCTCGGCGAGGACCGCGAGTTCCCGGGCGCCGACCGGCTGCGGCTGGTGTTCCTGTCCGGCGACTACACGCCGCTGTCGCTGCCGGACGAGGTCCGCCGGGTGTTCACCGGCGCGGAGATCGTCAGCCTGGGCGGCGCCACCGAGGCCACGGTGTGGTCCAACTACTACCGGGTCCGGGAGATCGACCCGGCGTGGCGCAGCATCCCGTACGGCAAGCCCATCGACAACGCCCGCTACTACGTCCTCGACGAGGACATGGAGCCGTGCCCGGTCGGGGTGGAGGGCGACCTGTACATCGGCGGCGACTGCCTGTGCGTCGGCTACGTCAACCGGCCCGAGCTGAACGCCGAGCGTTTCGTCCGCGACCCGTTCGGCGTCCGGGACGGCGACCGGCTGTACCGCACCGGCGACCGCGCCACGTACTTCCCCGACGGCAACCTGTGCTTCCTCGGCCGCGCCGACAACCAGGTCAAGCTGCGCGGCTTCCGGGTCGAGCCCGGCGAGATCGAGCACGCCCTGGTCCAGCACACGGCCGTCCGGCAGGCCATCGTCACCGCCCGCGAGGACCGGCCCGGCGACCTTCGGCTGGTCGCCTACGTCGTCCCCGACACCGCTGTCCTGCAGCCCGCCGACACCGCCGCGGTCGACGCCGCCGCCTCCGACGAGCAGGTCGGCGAGTGGCAGGAGGTCTACGACCAGGCGTACGCGCAGGACGGCGGGCACGGCTTCGGCGAGGACTTCACCGGCTGGAACAGCTCCTACACCGGCGAGCCGATCCCGCTCGACGAGATGCGGGCCTGGCGCGACGCCGCCGTGGAACGCGTCCTGTGCGGGTCGCCCGAGCGCGTCCTCGAACTCGGCGTCGGCACCGGCCTGCTGCTCGCGCGGCTGGCCGGCCGGGTGGGCGAGTACTGGGCCACCGACTTCTCCCGGACCGTGATCGACCGGCTCGGCGAGCAGGTCGCCGGGGCCGGCCTGGCCGACCGGGTCCGGCTGCGCCGGCAGCCCGCCGACGACCTCACCGGGCTGCCCGGCGGCTTCGACACCGTGCTGCTCAACTCCGTCGCCCAGTACTTCCCGGACGCCGACTACCTCGCCCGGGTGCTCGACGGCGCCTGGTCGCTGCTCGCGCCGGGCGGCCGGATCGTCCTCGGCGACGTCCGGCGGCTGTCCTCGCTGCGCACCCTGCAGAGCGGCGTGCAGCGGACCCGGCACCCCGACGCGGCGCCGGCCGTGCTGCGGACCGCGGTCGACCAGGCCGTGCTGCTGGAGAAGGAGCTGGTGCTCGACCCCGAGTGGTTCCTGCACTGGGCGGAGCAGGCCGGCGCGGCCGGCGTGGACGTCCGCGTCAAGGACGGCTCCCCGCACAACGAGCTGACCCGGCACCGCTACGAGGTGGTGCTGCACAAGCCGGGCGGCGCGGCCCCGCGGCCGCTCGGCGGCGTCCCGGCGCTGGCCTGGGAGGGCGACCTCGACCGGCTGGCCGAGCGGATCCGCGAGCACGGCGCCGCGGCCGTGCGGGTCACCGGCGTCCCGAACGCCCGCCTCACCGAGGAGGCCGCCGCGGCCCGCGCCCTGGGCCTGGAGGACTCCCCCGCCCCCGAGCAGCCGCCGCTCGACCCCGCCGGGCTCCGCGCCTGGGCGGCCGGCCACGGCTGGGACGCGGTGCCGACCTGGTCTGCGGACGCCGTCGACCTGCTCGACGTGCTCGTGCTGTGCGACGGCCCGGCGGCCGGCGCCGCCCTCACCGGCGGCTACCTGCCCGCCGCCGACGGACGCGCCACCGCGAACGCCCCGGCCCTGGCCGCCGCCGTCACGGCGCTGCTGCCGGAGCTGCGCGCCCACCTGCGGGAGGCGCTGCCCGAGTACATGGTCCCGTCCGCGATCGTGCCGATCGCCGCCGTGCCGCTGACCGACAACGGCAAGCCCGACCGGCGCGCCCTGCCGGTGCCGGACTACGCCTCCGGCGGCGGCCGGGCCCCCGGCACGCCGGAGGAGGAGTCGCTGTGCGCGCTGTTCGCGGCGGTCCTCGGCCTCGACCGGGTCGGCGTGGACGACAACTTCTTCACCGTCGGCGGCCACTCGCTGCTCGCCACCCGCCTGGTCAGCCGGATCCGCGCCGAGCACGGCGTGGAGATCCCGATCCGGGTGGTCTTCCAGTCGCCGACCGTCGCCGAACTGGCCGCCCACCTGAGCGCCCTGAACCTGGTCCGCCCGCCGCTGCGCCCGCAGGAGCGGCCCGAACGGCTGCCGCTGTCCTACGCCCAGCAGCGCCTGTGGTTCATCGACCGCTTCGAGGGCCCGTCCGCGACCTACAACGTGGCGCTGGCGCTGCGGATGCGCGGCGAGCTCGACCCGGCCGCGCTGCGCCGCGCCGTCCACGACGTCGTGGTCCGGCACGAGTCGCTGCGCACCGTGTTCGGCGAGGCCGACGGCCAGCCCTACCAGCGGATCCTGGAACCGGCCGTGGTCGAGGTGCCGTGGGAGGAACTCGCGGTCACCGAGGCCGAGTTGCCCGAGGTGCTGCGCGAGGCCGCCGGCCGGCCGTTCCGGCTGGACGCGGAGATCCCGTTCCGCTCCTGGCTGCTGCGCACCGGCGAGCAGGAGGCGGTGCTCCTGATCGGCGCGCACCACATCGCCGCCGACGGCTGGTCCGCCCTCCCGCTCGCCCAGGACCTCACGGCCGCCTACCGGGCCCGCCGCGAGGGCCGGGCGCCCGACTGGGAGCCGCTGCCGGTGCAGTACGCCGACTACACGCTCTGGCAGCGGGAGCTGCTGGGCGACAGCGACGCCCCGGGCAGCCTGTACCGGCGGCAGCTGGACTACTGGACGACCGAGCTGGCCGACCTGCCGGAGACCGTCACCGCGCCCGCCGACCGGCCCAGGCCCGCCGTGGCCTCGTACGCCGGCGACACGGTGCCGCTCGCGTTCGACGCCGAACTGACCGAAGGCGTACGCCGGTTGGCGCGGGAGACCGGCAGCACGGTGTCGATGGTGCTGCAGGCGGCGCTGGCCGCGCTGCTCACCCGGCTCGGCGCGGGCACGGACGTGCCGATCGGCGCGCCCATCGCCGGGCGCACCGACGAGGCGCTGGGTCGGCTGGTCGGCTTCTTCGTCAACACCTGGGTGCTGCGCGCGGACACCTCCGGCGACCCGTCGTTCGCGGAGCTGCTCGGCCGGGTCCGGGAGAGCAGCCTCGCCGCCTACGACCACCAGGACATTCCGTTCGAGCACCTGGTGGAGGTGCTGAACCCGGTCCGTTCGCCCGCCCACCACCCGCTGTTCCAGGTGTGCCTGGCGATGCAGAACAACACCCGGCCGGAGTTCCGGCTGGCCGGCCTGACCGTCACCGAGGAGCCGTTCGCGCTGGGCACCGCCCGGTTCGACCTGTTCGTCAGCGTCACCGAGCACGACGAGCCGGACGCGCCGGCCCGCCTCGACGGCTTCGCCGAGTACGCCACCGAGCTCTTCGACGAGGGCACGGTGCGGACGCTGCTCGACCGCTGGCTGCACGTCCTGCGCCAGGTGGTCGCCGCGCCCGGGCTGCCCCTCGGGTCGCTCGCGGTGCTGGCCGAGGACGAGCGGGCGGCGCTGCACGGCTGGGGCGGCGCGGGCCGGGGCGGGGACTTCGCGGCCGGCACCCTGCCCGAGCGCTTCGCCGCCTCGGTCGCCGCCGACCCGGACGCCGTGGCGCTGCTCTCCGCGGACGGCACGCGGAGCTGGACGTACGCGGAGCTGGACCGCTGGTCCAACCGCCTGGCGCACCACTTCGCCGCTCTCGGCGCGGGCCCGGACGGCCGGGTCGCGCTGGTCCTGGAGCGTTCGCCGCTGCTGGTCGCCGCCGTCCTCGGCGTCCTCAAGGCGGGCGCCGCCTACGTGCCGGTCGACCCGACCCACCCGGCGGAGCGGATCGAGTTCCAGCTCGCGGACCTCGCCCCGGCGGTGGTCGCCGACGAGGGCCTCGCCGGGCTGGACCTGGACGCGCTGCCCGACACGCCGCCCGGGCCCACCGGCGTCGGTGAGCACTCCGTCGCCTACGTGATGTACACCTCCGGCTCCACCGGCCGCCCCAAGGGCGTGGAGGCGACCCACCGCAACGTCGTCGACCTCGCGCTGGACGGCTGCTTCGCCAACGGGGCGCACCGCCGGGTCCTGCTGCACTCGCCGCACACCTTCGACGCGTCGACGTACGAGATGTGGGTGCCGCTGCTCGGCGGCGGCACGGCCGTGGTGGCCCGGGCCGGCCGGCCGGACACGGCGGAGCTCGCCCGGGTGATCGCCGAGCGGGAGGTGACGGCGCTGTGGCTGACCGCCGGACTGTTCGCGGTGATGGCCGAGCAGCACGCCGACTGCTTCCGGTCGGTGCGGGAGGTCTGGGCCGGCGGTGACGTGCTGTCACCGACCGCCGTGCGCGCGGTCCTTGCCGCCTGCCCGGGGGTGGGCGTGGTCAACGGCTACGGCCCGACCGAGACCACCACCTTCGCCACCCGCCACCGGGTGGACTCCGCCGCCGCGTGCACCGACCCGCTGCCGATCGGCTCCCCGATGGACGGCAGCCGCCTGCTCGTCCTGGACGAGCGGCTGCGGCCGGTGCCGCCCGGCGTGGTCGGCGAGCTGTACGTCGCCGGCGACGGCGTGGCCCGCGGGTACGCCGGCCGCCCGGGCCTGACCGCCGCCCGCTTCGTCCCCGACCCGTCCGGGGTGCCCGGCGCGCGCGCCTACCGCACCGGCGACCTGGTCCGCTGGGACGCCGCCGGCCGGCTGCAGTACGTCGGCCGCGGCGACGACCAGATCAAGCTGCGCGGCTTCCGGGTGGAGCCGGGCGAGCTGGAGGCGGTGCTGCGCGAGCAGGACGGCGTGGCGAACGCCGTGGTCGCCGTCCGGCAGGACCGGCTCGGCGACCGCCGGCTGGTGGCCTACGTGGTGCCCGGCGGCGCGACCGACGGCGGCCACGACGCCGCCGAGCAGGTCGGCGAGTGGCGGGAGATCTACGACACCATGTACAGCGGGACGGAGGTCGCCACCGACGCGGTCGGCGAGGACTTCACCGGCTGGAACAGCTCCTACACCGGCCGCCCGATCCCGCTGGAGGAGATGCGCTCCTGGCGCGAGGCCGTGCTGCGGCGGGTGCGGTCGCTGCGGCCGCGCCGGGTGCTGGAGATCGGCGTCGGCTCCGGCCTGCTGCTCGGCCCGCTCGCCCCGGACGCCGAGGAGTACTGGGGCACCGACTTCTCGGCGCCCGTCGTCGAGCGCCTGCGGGCGCAGGTCGCCGCCGACCCGCGGCTGCGGGCCGCGTCGGTGACGCTGCGCTGCCAGGGCGCCGACGACGCCGAGGGCCTGCCCGCCGGGCACTTCGACACGGTGATCCTCAACTCGGTCGTCCAGTACTTCCCGGACGCCGACTACCTCACCCGGGTCCTCGACCTGGCGATGGAGCGGCTCGCGCCCGGCGGGCGCGTCGTGCTCGGCGACATCCGCAACCACCGCACGCTGCGGGCGTTCGCCGCCGAGGTGCACCGCTGCCGGCGGCCCGAGGACGGCCCGGCGGCCGTGCAGGCGGCCGTGGAGCGCGCGGTGCTCGGCGAGAAGGAACTCGTCGTCGACCCCGGCTTCTTCACCCGCTGGGCGGAGTCCCGCCCGGACGCCGTGGCCGTCGACATCCGCCTCAAGGAGGGGACGTTCCACAACGAGCTGACCCGCCACCGCTACGAGGTGGTGCTGCACCGGGCGCCGGCCGAACCGCTGCCGCTCGGCGACCTGCCGGAGGCGGTGTGGGGCGCGGAGGTCCGCGAACTCGCGGACCTGGAGGCCGCGTTGGCCCGGCACGGCGGCCGGCTGCGGCTGACCCGGGTGCCCAACGCGCGCCTCGCCGGCGCGGCCGTCGAGTGGGGCGCCCGGCCCGAGCTGGCCGGCACCCTCGACCCGGCCGCCCTGGAGGCCTGGGGCGCCGAGCGCGGGCTCGCCGTGTACTGCACCTGGTCGGCCCGGGCCGGCGACTGCTTCGAAGCGGCCGTCCTGCCCGACGTCGACGCGGTCTGCTGCGACGGCCTCTACCGTCCCGCGGGCGCGCCGTCGGCCCGGCCGGCGAACGTGCCGGCGGTGTCCCGCCGCGCGTCCCGGCTGCCATCGGTGCTGCGCGACCGCCTCGCCGGGCGGCTGCCGGAGTTCATGATGCCGGCGGACATCGTCGTCCTGGACCGGCTGCCGCTCACCGAGAACGGCAAGGTCGACCGGGCCGCGCTGCCCGACCCGAACCCGACCGGCGGCGAGCACCGCGCCCCGCGCACCCCGCGCGAGGAGGAACTCGCCGCGCTGTTCGCCGAGGTGCTGGGCCTGGACCGGATCGGCATCGACGACGACTTCTTCGCCAGCGGCGGCCACTCGCTGCGGCTGACCCGCCTGGTCTGGCGGATCCACGAGAAGCTCGGCGTGGACGTTCCGATCCGCACCGTGTTCCAGTACCCGACGGTCGCCGAACTCGCCGAGCAGCTGTCCGCCGACACCGGCTCCGCGTTCGAGGACCCGTTCGCCGTGCTGCTGCCGATCCGCCCCGAGGGCGACCGGCCGCCGCTGTGGTTCCTGCCGCCGGGCGGCGGGCTGAGCTGGCCGTACCTCGGCTTCGCCCGCCACCTGGAGGCCGGCCGGCCGCTGTACGGCATCCAGGCCCGCGGCTTCGACGGGACCACCCCGCCGGCGGGCTCCGTCGAGGAGATGGTCGACGACTACCTCGGCCGGCTGCTGGAACTCCAGCCGACCGGGCCCTACCACCTGCTGGGCTGGTCCTTCGGCGGCACCCTGGCGCACGCCATGGCCGCCGAACTCCAGCGGCGCGGGCACGAGGTGGCGCTGCTGGCGCTGCTGGACGCCGCGCCGTCCGGCCACTTCGCCGACCTGGAGGCGCTGGACGAGGCCGTGGTGCGCCGCTTCCTCGCCAACTACATGGGGCACCTGGCGGGGATGGAGGAGTACCCGGCGCTGGTCGCCACCGCCTCCTCGATCTTCGTGCAGCAGATGGACCAGATGCGCCGCTTCACCTCGCCGAGGTTCCGCGGCGACCTGGTGTTCTTCAACGCGCTC
Source organism: Kitasatospora sp. NPDC004531 (assembly GCF_053602195.1). Lineage (NCBI taxonomy): Bacteria > Bacillati > Actinomycetota > Actinomycetes > Kitasatosporales > Streptomycetaceae > Kitasatospora > Kitasatospora sp. NPDC004531. The sequence goes on from NZ_JBSGDD010000018.1 coordinate 64,426, forward strand.
CTCGACCCCGAGACGCACGACAAGCGGGAACTCGAGGAGGAGTTGGACGTGCTGTGGCAGCCGCACGTCGACGGGCGGGTGCACCGCATCGACATCGCCTGCGCGCACAACGAGATGTACTGGCCGCGCAACGCCGCCGAGATCAGCCGCTCCGTCAACCGGATCCTTCGGGGCGGCGCCGTGACCCGACCGACCGCAGAGGACCAGGGAGGACGCAAGTGAGCACGAACCCGTTCGACGACGAGGACGGCCGTTTCCACGTGCTGGTCAACGACGAGGACCAGCACTCGCTGTGGCCGGAGTTCGCCGAGGTGCCCGCCGGCTGGCGCAGCGTCTTCGGCCCGGCCGCGAGGGCGGAGAGCCTCGACTACGTGGAGACCCACTGGACGGACATGCGGCCGCGCAGCCTCCGTGAGGCAATGAACGGCTAGCCGTCCCGTACAGCACGACACCGGGCGCCGTCCGCGGCGACGGCGCCCGGAGGCCACAGGCCGTGGCCCGGAGACACCACCGACACGGCCTGTGGCCCTACGCTTGCGCGGCCGACCCCGAGTGCCGCGAGCCGACGACGACAGCAATCATCCGCGTGCGTTCACGGGAAGGCGTGTCTGGTGGGGGGTCCGAGAAGTGATGTCATGTTCGTCCGATGGCCGGCCCAGGCCGATCTGCGGAACCGGTGCAGAAGCAACGGCGTGCCGCGGCTGCTGGTGGTCGAGGCGGGAGCCCGCCCGCCGGTCTGCAACGACCCGTTCGAGGACTGGGTGCGCGCCCCGATCACCCGGGACGACCTCGACGCCCGGGTGCTGGCCCTGCAGAACCGGCTGCACAGCCGCCGGACACCGACCCTCGACTCGGCCGGGACGCTCAGCTTCGGCCCGCACTCGATCACCGTCTCGAGTGTCCAGTCCGAGCTGCTGGAGGTGTTCATCGACCACTTCGGCGAGGTGGTGTACCGGCACGAACTCACCCAGCGGCTGGCGGACCACGTCCAGCGGCCGACCAGGAACTCGCTCGACCTGCACATCATGCGGCTCAGACGCCGACTGTCCACGACCGACCTGGTCATCCGCACGGCCTGGGGGCGCGGGTACGTGCTGGAGACCGACTGCCAGTAGGCGCGCCCGGGGACGGCCCGGCCCCGCCGGGTCGGCGGCAGGGCCCGGAGAGCCGCGGCCCTACCGCCGTTCGCCGCCGCTGCTGCGGACGACCTCGGCAACCGTCAACTCGTAGCTGGAGTACCACTCCTGGCGGCCCCGGCGCTGCGCCTCGCGGTGCTCGGGGTCGCTGCGCCAGCGCTCCAGCGTCTCACCGTCCTGCCACATCAGGACGGTGAGGCGTTCGCCGTCCGCCGCGACGTACTCCTTGGCCTCCACCGGGTCGGACCCGGTGATCTCGCGGAGCCGCTCCTGCATCCGCTCCTCGGTGGCCCGGTACTCCTCGCCGGCCTGCTCGGACAGGCGCGACTTGAACAGGATCACGAACATTCGCCGTCCTCCAGGGGTGCGGTGTCGGGGGTGCGGGCGCGCAGCAGCTCGTCGGGCGCCGCGGCCAGGTCCTCGCCGTGCCGGGCCAGCATGGTCTCCACCAGCCGGTCCAGTCGGCGGTCGTCGCGCAGCACGGCGGCGTAGCTGTCCTCGGTGAAGGCGCAGCGCTCGTACAGCGGCACGAACCGGTCGGGGAACAGCGCCGTCAGCCGTGCCTTGAGGCGTTCCGCGGCGGTCTCCGCGCGCGGGGGTTCGGCCATCGTGAAGTAGTGCCGGTAGGAGAGCGTGGAGATGGCGTCGGCGTCCTCGGTCCGCGCCTTCTCGTACGCGGCGAGGCCGGCCGTCCAGTCGCCGGCGGCGTCCAGGCACTCGGCCAGGACGCGGGCGTCCTCGAAGCCGCAGTTCATTCCCTGCCCCATGAACGGGGCCATCGCGTGGCAGGCGTCGCCGAGCAGCGCGAAGGTGCCCTGCCGGACCCACCGGTCGCAGTGGACCACGGTGAGGGTGGAGACGGTCTTGGCGGCGAGCTGCTCGGCGGCGTCGGGGACGAGGCCGGTCAGCTCGGGGAAGAGCTCGGCGAACATCGCGTACCGGCCGTTGTCCCCGCCGGCCGCGGCGTAGGACGGGGCGGGGCCGTCGAGCCGCATGAACAGGGAGCCGGAGAGCTTCCCGGAGGGCAGGGGGTGGGCGGCGAACATCGCCCCGCCGGTGGGCCAGAAGTGCGTGACGGTCGGGTCGAGCCGGCCGCCCGGCACCTCGATCTCCTGGTAGGCCAGGTCGAGCCGGCGCACCTCGCTGCGGGCGCCGCGGGCCTCCAGGGCCGCCCGGGCGGCGGAGTGCGCGCCGTCGCAGCCGAGGATCCGGCGGCAGCGCAGCCGGTGCGTGCCGTCGGGGCCGTCCAGCAGCACCGCGGGTTCGTCCGGGTCGATCGACCGCACGCGCCGGCCGAAGCGGATCCGCACGCCGGGGGCGGCCTCGGCGGCGTCCAGCAGGATCCGGTGCAGCGCCCGGCGCTCCACGGCCCAGATCGGCTGCCCGTCGCGGCCGTAGGGGGTGGTGCGGGTGCGGCCGTCGGGCAGGTGGGCGCGGCGGCCGTGCAGGGGGACGCAGATCCGGCGGACGGCGTCCGCGACGCCCAGTTCGGTCAGGGCCCGCCAGCCGCGGTTCGACAGCATCACGACGAGCGACCGGCCGACGTGGCCGTCCTCGCGCCGGGGGTCGGCGCGCCGCTCCAGCAGGGTGACCGGTCCGTGGCGGGGGGCGAGGTAGAGCGCGGCGACCGCGCCGACCAGGCCGGCCCCCACGATGACGGTGCCCTCGGTGTCGTGCTCGTTCATGGCCTCCCCGCCCCGGTTCCGTTGCCCTGTCGGGTCCGCAGTTCGCCGAGCACCGCGGCGCCCACCTCTTCCGTGCCGAGCGTTCCGCCGAGGTCCGGGGTGACCCGGCCGTCGGCCACGGCGGCGGCGACCGCCGCGCGGACGGCGTCCGCCTCGGCGGGCCGGCCCAGGTGCTCGGCCAGCAGGGCCACCGAGAGGATCGCGCCGAACGGGTTGGCGACGCCGGTGCCGGCGATGTCCGGGGCGCTGCCGTGCACCGGCTCGAACAGGCCGAAGCCGGTGGCCGGGTTGAGGTTCCCGGACGCGGCCACGCCGAGGCCGCCGGCGAGCGCGGCCGTGAGGTCGCTGAGGATGTCGCCGTAGGAGTTGTTGGTGACGATGACGTCGAAGGCGGTCGGGTCGGTGGCCAGCCGCAGCGCGGCGGTGTCCACGTACAGGTGCGAGGTCTCCACCTCGGGGTGCCGGGCGACGGCCTCGCTCCAGCAGCGCTGCCACAGTCCGCCGCCGTTGCGGACGGCGTTGGCCTTGTCGACCAGGCACACCGACCGGCGTGCCGTCGCGAACGCGAACTCCAGTACCCGGGAGACGCCCTGACGGGTGCTCAGGTCGACGTCGAGGGCGATCTCGTGCGGGGTGCCGGCGCGGGCGCCGCCGCCGATGCCGCTGTACAGGCCCTCGGTGTTCTCCCGGACGATCACGCAGTCGATGGCCCGGCGGGCCGGGTCGCGCAGCGGGCTGAGCCGGTCGTGCAGCAGGGCGGCGGGCCGGTAGTTGACGTACAGGTCGAGTTCCAGGCGCAGCGTGGTCAGCACGCCGCGCACGTACCCGGTGTCGGCGAGCCGGGGGTCGCCGACGGCGCCGAGCAGCGCCGCCCCGCTGGTCCGGATCCGGTCCAGGTCGGCGGCGGTCAGGGCCGCTCCGGTGCGCAGGTAGGTCTCGGCGTTGACGTGGTCCAGGAGGTCGGTGCGGACGCCGAGGTCGAGGGCGTCGAGGACGGCCAGCGCGGGCCCGATCACCTCCGGGCCGATGCCGTCGCCGGGGATCACCGCGACGGTGGTCACGGCAGCCTCACCTCCCGGCCCTGGTTCAGCACGTCCGCGACGAGTTCCTCGACGTCCGTCGCCAGGTGGAAGTGCCCGCCGGGCCGGTCCAGTCGGGAGAAGGCGCCGGTGGTGACGTCCGCCCACGCCGCCAGCGCGGTCCGGTCGACCAGCGGGTCGCCCTCGCCGTGGTAGCAGCGCACCGGGCAGGACAGCGGGCGGACGTCCGGGCGGGGCCGGTGGGTGGCGTGGGCCCGCAGGTCGGAGCGGATGGCGGGCAGCAGCACGTCGCGCAGTTCGACGTTGGCGGCGACCGCGGGTTCGATGCCGCCGAGCGCGCACAGCGCCGCCCAGAACTCGTCGTCGGGCGCCCGGTGGAGCTCGCCGTCGCGGATCAGCCCGGGCGGCATGGCCGCGGAGACGCACAGCGCCAGGGGCTGCTGGCCGGCGTCGCGCAGCAGCAGCGCCGTCTCGTGGGCGACCAGCGCGCCCAGGCTGTGCCCGAACAGCACCCTGCGCTGCGGCGTCCCGCGCAGCAGTTCCGCCGCGACCCGGTCGGCCATCTCGGCGACCCGGTCGACCAGCGGTTCCCGGAAGCGGTCGCCGCGGCCCGGGTACTGGACGCCGAGCAGCGACACGCCGGCGGGCAGCGCGGCGCCCCATTCGCCGAAGGAGATCGCCGAACCGCCCGAGTGCGGGAAGCACACCAGCCGAACGTCCGCGCCGGCGCCGGCGGTCATCGACCGCACCCAGCCGCGCTCTGGTACCCGGCCCATCCTCTGCCCTTCCGGTCGGTGGTCGTTCCGTGCCTCCCCATGCTTTCGACTCTCCGGGGATTCGCGGGGCTGCCGACAGATGTCGGCAAGAGATCGGGGCGGGCCGGGCCGCGGAGCAGACGATTCCGACCCAAAGGGACTCGACAGGCGGCTCGGGACGGACCCTGGGCCCGGAAGGGAACGCGATCATGCTCGACGGTTCTGTGCCCTGGCCCGAACACATCGCGGCGAAGCTGCGCCGGACCGGCGTCTGGTCCGGGGTGTCCCTGGGCGACCTGCTGCACGGGTCCTGCGCGCGGAACGCCGACCGGGTGGCCGTGGTGTGCGGCGAGGAGCGGATGACGTACGCGGAGCTGTCCCGGCGGGCGGACCGGCTGGCGGGCGGCCTGATCGGGCTGGGCATCCGGCCGCTGGACCGGGTCGTGGTGCACCTGCCCAACATCCCGGAGTTCGTCGTCACGTTCTTCGCCCTGCTGCGGGCCGGCGCCATCCCCGTGCTCGCCCTGCCCGGGCACCGCAGGACCGAGATCGAGCACCTGTGCGCGCACTCCGGCGCGGTGGCCTACGTGGTGAAGGACGAGTTCGGCGGCTTCGACTACCGGACGCTCGCCCGGGAGCTCCCGCCCGGCCCGCGGGTGATCGTCACCGGCGACGCCCAGGAGTTCACCTCGCTGGAGTCGCTGGACGCCCCGGACGTCCCGCTGCCCGCGGTGGACCCCGCCGAGCCCGCGCTGTTCCTGCTCTCCGGCGGCACCACCGGGCTGCCGAAGCTGATCCCCCGCACCCACGACGACTACGGGTACGTGATGCGGGCCTGCGCCGAGGCCATGCGGGTCGGCCCCGAGGTGGTGTACCTGGCCGTCAACCCGGTCGCCCACCAGGCGGCCCTGGCCTGCCCGGGCGTCATCGGCAGCCTGCTGCTCGGGGGGAAGGCCGTGCTCACCTCCAGCGTGCGCCCCGACGACGTCTTCGCACTGATCCGCCGGGAGTCCGTCACCGTCACCACGGTCGTCCCCTCGGTGCTCCGCCTGTGGACCGACTCCCGGCACCCGCGCGGCGACCTGTCCCGCCTGCTGATCCAGGTCGGCAGCGCCCCGCTCGACCCGGCCCTCGCCGCCCGCGCGACCCGGGAGCTGGGCTGCCGGCTCCAGCGCTGGTACGGCATCAGCGAGGGCCTGTGCACCCACACCCGGCTCGACGACCCCGAGGAGGCCGCCACCCACACGGACGGCCGCCCGATGTCGCCCGACGACGAAGTCCGCATCGTCGACGAGTCCGGCGCGCCCGTGCCCGACGGCGAGACCGGCGAGATGCAGGCCCGCGGCCCGTACACCGTCCGCGGCTACTACCGGGCCCCCGAGGAGAACGCCCGCTCCTTCACCCCCGACGGCTTCTTCCGCACCGGCGACCTCGCCGTGCGCCGCCCCGACGGGAACATCATGATCGTCGGGAGGATCAAGGACGTCATCAACCGGGCCGGCGAGAAGGTCTCCGCGGAGGAGGTGGAACGGCACTTGCGCACCCACCCCGCCGTCGAGGACGCCGCCGTGATCGGCGTCGCCGACACCGTGCTCGGCGAGCGGACGTACGCCTTCGTCGTCCTCGACGAGACGGCCGCCCGCCCGTCCGCCGTCAAGGAGTTCCTCCGCGAGCGCGGCCTCGCCGCCTACAAGATCCCCGACCGGCTGGTCCCGCTGCCGCAGCTCCCCCGCACCCCCATGGGCAAGGTCGACAAGAAGGCCCTGCGCGCGCGGGTGGCCGCCCGGTGACCTTCGACGCGGTCGTGGTGGGCGCCGGCCCGAACGGACTGGCCGCCGCCCTCACCCTCGCCGACGCCGGCCTCCGGGTCGCCCTCCACGAGGCCGCCGACACCGTCGGCGGCGGCACCCGCACCGCCGAACTCACCCTGCCCGGCTTCCACCACGACGTCTGCGCCGTCGCCCACCCGATGGCCGTCGCCTCCCCGTTCTTCCGCTCCTTCGACCTCGCCGCACACGGCGTCGAGCTCCTCCAGCCCGACGTCGCCTACGCCCACCCCCTGGACGGCGGCACCGCCGCCCTGGCCTGGCGCTCGCTCGAACGCACCGCCGCCGGCCTCGGCCCCGACGGCCCCGCCTGGGCCTCCCTCTTCGGCCCGCTCGCCGGGCGCTGGCCCGGCCTCACCGCGCTGGCCACCTCCGACCTGCGCTCACCCCCCGCCGACCCGGTCACCGCCCTGCGGGCCGCGCTCCGGGTCGCCGAACAGGGCACCCCGCTGCGCGCCCTGCGCTGGCGGAACGAACCCGCCCGCGCCCTGTTCGCCGGCGTGGCCGCCCACGCGATGCTGCCGCCCGGCTCGCCCGCCACCGCCGCGATCGGGCTGGTCCTCGGCACCCTCGCCCACGCCGTCGGCTGGCCCGTCGTCCGCGGCGGCAGCCAGCGGCTGGCGGACGCCCTCGCCGCGGCGCTGACCGCCCGCGGCGGGGTGATCCGCACCGGCCACCCGGTCCGCGACCTGCGCGAACTCCCCCGGGCCCGGGCCGTCCTGCTGGACGTCGCCCCGGCCGCGCTGCCCTCGCTCGCCGCCGGCCGGCTGCCCGCCCGCTACGCCCGGGCGCTGCTGGCCGCCCGCCCCGGCCCCGCCGTCTGCAAGGTCGACTGGGCCCTCGGCGGGCCCGTCCCCTGGACCGCCCCCGGCTGCGAACTGGCCGGAACCCTCCACCTGGTCGGCACCCGCGCCGAAGCGGTCGCCGCCGAACGCGACGTGGCCCGCGGCCGACACCCCGCACGCCCGTTCGTCCTCGCGGTGCAGCCCGGCGTGGTCGACCCCGGCCGCGCACCGGCCGGCCGGCACACCCTGTACGCGTACGCCCACGTGCCCCACGGATCCACGCTCGACCTCGGCGAGACCGTCACCGCGCAGGTCGAACGCTTCGCCCCCGGCTTCCGCGACCTGGTCCTGGCCCGCCACGTCGTCCCGGCGGCGCGGCTGACCCGCCACAGCCCCAACCTCGTCGGCGGCTCCATCGGCGGCGGCCCCCTGTCGCTGTGGCACACGGCGCTGCGCCCCACCCCGCGGTGGAACCCGTACCGCACCCCCCTGCCGGGGGTGTACCTGTGCTCCTCGGCCACCCCGCCGGGCCCGGCCGTCCACGGCATGTGCGGCGTCCACGCGGCGCGGCACGCCCTCCGCGACCGCTTCGGCATCCGCACCGCCCACTGAGACCGCCGCGGACGGGGCGGGCGGCCCATTGCCGAGTCCCTACCGGTGTTCGGGGTTCTCGAAGTCGAAGCGGCAGCCCGCGTCCCACTCCGAGCGCTGGTTGCCGTGGGCGGGGACGCCGCCGGCGTCCTTGAGCATCCGTGCCAGGTGGAGCTGGTTCCAGGTCATGAAGGTCGTGTTCCGGTTGGTGAAGTCGTTCTCGGGGCCGCCCGAGCCGTCGTCCAGGTACGACGGGCCGGGGCCCGCCTCGCCGACCCAGCCGGCGTCCGCCTGGGGCGGGATCACGAAGCCGAGGTGCTGGAGGCTGTAGAGCACGTTCATCGCGCAGTGCTTGGCGCCGTCCTCGTTCCCGGTGATCAGGCACCCGCCGACGCGGCCGTAATAGGCGTACTGGCCGCGGTCGTTGAGGATCGCGGAGCAGGCGTAGAGGCGCTCGATCACGCGCTTCATGACGGAGGAGTTGTCGCCGAGCCAGACCGGGCCGGCCAGGGTGAGGATGTCGGCGTTCATGATCTGGGAGTAGAGGATCGGCCAGTCGTCGGTGTCCCAGCCGTGTTCGGTCATGTCGGGCCAGACGCCGGTGGCGATGTCGTGGTCGACGGCGCGGATCTCCTCGACCTGGACGCCCTGGTGGCGGAGGATGCCGGCGCTGATGTCGATCAGGCCCTGGGTGTGACTGCGTTCGGGTGAACGCTTGAGGGTGCAGTTGACGAAGACGGCGCGCAGGTCGGCGTAGGAGGTGGCCATCGGCTTCCGTTCCGGGAGGGTGCGGCAGGGGGTGGGGCCATCGCACCACGGCGGGCCGCGGGCCGGGTGTCAGGCGGCGCTCAGCGAGAAGTAGTTCTCCTCCTCCTGGGCGAAGTGCAGGCGCAGCACGGAGTGCAGGCCGTAGAGGCAGGCCCGCAGGTCGTCGTGCTGTTCGGGGGCGAGGGCTCCGGTGGTTTCGGCGTGGGCGAGGTGGGTGGTGATCCGGTGGGCGAGGCGGTGGATCTCGGTGTGGGCGCGGCTCATGGTGGCGGTGGTCTCGGGGCCGCCGAGGGCGTCGGCGAGGGCGGGGTAGAGCTCGCGTTCCTCGGCCTCCTCGTGCGGAAGGAGGCGGGTGGTGAGCAGGCGGTCGACGTGCCGGACGGCGGCGAGGGCGTCGGCGGTGTCGGGCGCGGTGAGCCGGTCGGCGGCCTCCCGGACGGCTTCCAGGACGTCCCGCAGGTCGTCGTGCTCGGCGGCGAAGCGGCGCACCAACTCCTCAGTGGCGGCGTCGATTTCGGGCCCGACGCCGGGGCCGGGGCGCAGCGCGCGCAGCGCGTTGAGGATGACGGCGACGTCGATGACCTGCTGGAGCAGCGCGCCGGCGGCGGGCGGCAGCAGGCCGAACGCGGCGAGGACCATCGCGGCCAGGGAGAGCGCCATGCCGCCGAGTGCGGACTGGACGGCGATCCGGCGGGAGCGGGTGGCGATCTGGGCGGCGTCGGCGAGGCGGTCGACGCGGTCGGTGGTCAGCACGATGTCGGCGGCTTCGGAGGAGGCGCCGGCGCCGCGGGCGCCCATCGCGACGCCGACGTCGGCGGCGGCCAGGGCGGGGGCGTCGTTGACACCGTCGCCGACCATGACGGTGACGGCGCGGGCGCGTTCGGCGCGGACGGCGGCGACCTTGTCGGCGGGCGACTGCTGGGCGCGGACGTCGTCGAGGCCGACGACGGCGGCGATCTCGCGGGCGGGTTCGGGTCGGTCGCCGGTGATCATCAGGAGTCGGGTGACGCCGGCTTCGCGCAGGCGGCGGACGGTGCGCGGGGCGTCGTGCCGGACGGGGTCGCGGAGCAGCACGGCGCCGATGGGGCGGTCGTCGACGGCGACCCAGGCGAGGGCGGCGCCGTCGAGGGCGGCGCGGTTGTCGGCGGCGCGGGCCCAGGCGGGCAGGTCGGCGGCGTCGCGTTGGCCGACGGTGGCGGTGCGGCCGTCGGCGAGGGTGGCGACGGCGCCGCGGCCGGGCTGTTCGGAGACGTCGTGGACGGGCGGCAGGGTGAGGCCGCGTTCGGCCGCGGCGGCGGTGATGGCTTCGGCCAGGACGTGCGGCGAGTACTGGTCGACGGCGGCGGCGAGGGCGAGGATCTCGGCGGGGGTGTGGCCGGGGGCGGTGGCGAGGTCGAAGACGTGCGGGCGTCCGCCGGTGAGGGTGCCGGTCTTGTCGAGGCAGACGGTGCGGGCCCGGCCGAGGGTCTCCAGGGCGGCGCCGTCGCGGACCACGACGCCTTTGCGGGCGGCGCGGGAGATTCCGGAGACGATGGCGACGGGGGCGGCGAGCAGCAGCGGGCAGGGGGTGGCGACGACGAGTACGGCGACGGCGCGGACGGCGTCGCCGGTGAGCAGCCAGGCGAGGCCGGCGGCGGCGAGGGCGAGCGGCAGGAACCAGGCGGCGTAGCGGTCGGCGAGGCGGATGACGGGGGCGCGTTCGGCGCCGGCCTGCTGGGTGAGGCGGACGATCTCGGCGTAGGTGGAGTGTTCCTCGGTGGCGGTGGCGCGCAGGTCGAAGGCGCTGCCGGCGTTGACGGCGCCGCTGCGGGCCGGGTCGCCGATCCGGCGGGTGACGGGGGCGGATTCGCCGGTGAGGACGGATTCGTCGAGGACGGCGCGGCTGCCGGTGATCCGGCCGTCCACGGGGACGGTCTCGCCGGGGCCGACCACCAGCAGGTCGCCGGTCCGGACGTCGGCGAGCGGGACGGTCTGCACGCTGCCGCCGGTGCGGCGGCGGGCGGTGCGGGGGGCGTGTTTGAGGAGTTCGCGCAGGTCACGGGTGGCGCGGCGTTCGGCGGCGGCGTCCAGCCAGCGGCCGCTGGAGAGCATCAGGGCGATCAGTGCGCCGGCCAGGTACTCGCCGGTGGCGAGGGTGCCGGCGAGGGCGAGGACGGCGATCAGGTCGACGCCGGCCCGGCCGCGGCGCAGCGCCTGGGCGACCCACATCAGGGCGGGGGCGATGGCGGCGGCGGTGGCGACGATCCAGCACTGGTCGGCGAAGCCGCGCGCGCCGGCCGCCCAGGCGATCAGCCCGGCCAGGGTGGCGGCGGTGACCACGCCGAGCAGGACGGGTTCGATGCCGCCGCCGCTCAGCAGCTGTCGGGCGCCGCCCTGTTCGCGGGGCGCGGTGTGCGGGGCCATGGGGGTTCCCTCCGCCGGGGTTGCGGCTGTCCTCTCCAGTGCACCGCGCGGCGGGCGCTGCGGCCAGGGCGGTCGGTCCCGTCGGCGGGGTCTGCGGGGTAGGTTCGGGGGCGTTGGTGTTCGCGTCCGGTCTCCCGGGGTGTCCGGGGCCGGTGTACAGAGGGCAGGTGGGGTACGTGGAGTCGCTGTTCGAGCTTCCGATCCGGACGCTGGCGGGCGAGCCGTCGTCGCTGGCGGAGTACCGGGGCAAGGTGCTGCTGCTGGTGAACGTCGCCTCGAAGTGCGGTCTGACGCCGCAGTACACGGGTCTGGAGCGGTTGCAGAAGGCGTACGGGGAGCGCGGGTTCACCGTGCTCGGGTTCCCGTGCAACCAGTTCGCGGGGCAGGAGCCGGGGTCGGCGGAGGAGATCCAGGAGTTCTGCTCGACCACCTACGGGGTGTCGTTCCCGCTGTTCGAGAAGGTCGACGTGAACGGGGCCGACCGGCACCCGATCTACGCGCGGCTGACCGAGGTGCCGGACGCCGCGGGCGAGGCCGGGGACGTGCAGTGGAACTTCGAGAAGTTCCTGGTGTCCGCCGACGGCGAGGTGGTCGGGCGGTTCCGGCCGCGGACCGAGCCGGAGGCGCCGGAGCTGGTGGCCGAGATCGAGGCGCGGCTGGGCGGCTGAGCGGGCCGGGACGCGCGGGAGCCCGCCCGGTGGACCGGTGTCCGCCGGGCGGGTTCCTGCTTCGAAGCAGGCCGCGCCGGTTTCAGGCCTCGCCGGTCTCAGGCCTCGCCGGGGTGCCAGGCGGGCCACTGCCAGGGGCGGTCGTCCCAGTGCACCCGGACCGGGTCGTGCGGGTCGAGGTCGGGGAAGTGGTGTTTCACCTCCGGTTCGAATTCCTCGGGGGCGAGCGGCTTCCAGCCCTCGTCCTTGAAGTGGACGAGGCGGTAGCGGCTGTCGGTGCGGAACTCCGCGATCCGCACCAGGGGCTCGCCGGCCGTGTCCGCCCCGTTGCTGGTGGTGTTGCTGCTGGTGGTCGTCATGCCGCCAGCTTCGGCCGCGTCCCGCCGTCGCGCACGCCCGCACCGCCGGTGCGGCCCGTGCCGTCGCTGCCGCTGTTCGGGCAGCGGGCCGCGCCGGCGGTGGGCGGTCCCGTACCGTGGAAGGTCAGTCGAAGGGTTGGCCGGGAGGACCGCGTGGGCAAGGGCAGGGCGTCGAAGGGTGCGGCGGCGGCGCGGGTGCGCGGGCTGGACGGCCTGGCGGTGACGCGCTCGGCGTGGGGCCTGTACCGGGAGACCCGGCGGCCGGGCGCGCCCGGGGTGGCGGCCCGGCTGGGGGCGCTGCCGCGCCTGGTGCGGGACGTGCTGCTGCGCCGCTACCCGGGCGTGGGCCCGGGCAAGCTGCTGCTGCTGGCGTTCGCCGTCGCGGTGTACCTGGTCAGCCCGATCGACGCGCTGCCGGACTTCTTCCCGGTGATCGGCTGGAGCGACGACACCGGGCTGCTGCTGTGGTTCCTGATGGGCCTGACCCGGGAGTCCGGCCGCTACCTGGAGTGGACCCGGCGCGACGCCGCGCCCACCGGGGGCTGAGCGGCCCGCGCTACAGCGCCTTGACCAGCTTCTCGAAGCGCAGGTCGTCGCGGAGCGGGATGCCGAACCGCTCGTCGCCGTACGGGAACGGCTCGTGGACGCCGGTGCGGGTGTAGCCGCGGCGCTCGTACCAGGCGATCAGGTCGGCGCGCTGCTCGATGACGGTCATCTCCATCTCGGCGACGCCCCAGGCGGTGCGGGCCCACTCCTCGGCGCGGGCCAGCACCTGCCGGCCGAGGCCGCCGCCCTGGGCGGCCGGGGAGACCGAGAACATGCCGAAGTAGCCGGCGGCGCCGCGCCGTTCGACGTGGCAGCAGGCCAGCAGGGCGCCGTCGCGTTCGGCCAGCAGCACCACCGACTCGGGGCGGGCGAGCAGTTCGGCGACGCCGGCCTCGTCGGTGCGGCGGCCGTCCAGCAGGTCCGCCTCGGTGGTCCAGCCGGCCCGGCTGGCCTCGCCGCGGTAGGCCGACTCGACCAGGGCGACCACCGCGGGCACGTCCTCGGACTGGGCGACGCGGAAGACCGGGCTGGCGCTCGCGGTCGGGGAGACGGTCGGCTCGGCGGTCATGCGGGGCGCTCCTTCGGGTGCTCGGACCGCCATCGTGCCACAGCGCCCGCCGCCCCCGGCCGGGGGTTCTCGGCCTACTCGGCCGGCTCGGTCGGGGGGACGGGCCGCTCGGCCGGGCCGGGGTAGGGCAGGATCTGGCGGAGCAGTCCGCGCGGGTGGCCGCGGCGGCGCCATTCGCGGGGGTAGCCGAGCGACACCTCCTCGAACCGGACGCCCTCGTACCAGGTGGTGCGCGGAATGTGCAGGTGGCCGTAGACGACGGCGGCGACGTTGAAGCGGCGGTGCCAGTCGGCGGTGAGCTCGGTGCCGCACCACTGGGCGAAGTCGGGGTAGTGCAGGACGTCGGTGGGCCGGCGGTCCAGCGGCCAGTGGCTGACCAGCACCAGCGGCAGCTCCGGGTCGTGGGCGGCGAGCGCCTTCTCGGTGGTCTCGACGCGCTCCCGGCACCAGTCGTCGACGCCCGCGTACGGCGCGGGGCTGATCCGGTACTCGTCGGTGCAGACCACGCCGTTCTCCCGGGCGCGGGCCAGCGACTCGGCCTTGGTGTGCACGCCCGGCACCCGGAAGCTGTAGTCGTAGAGCGTGAACACCGGGGCGACGGCGCAGGGCCCGCCGGGCCCGGACCAGACCGGGAACGGGTCCTCCGGCGTGGCGACGCCCAACTCCCGGCAGAGGTCGACCAGTTGGTGGTAGCGCGCGGGCGCGTCGATGGGCTCCGGGTCGCGGGTGGTGGTCCACAGTTCGTGGTTGCCGGGCGTCCAGACCACCTTGGCGAAGCGTCCGGCGAGCACCCGCAGCGCGTCCGCGACGACGTCGACCTGCTCGGCGACGTCACCGGCGACAATCAGCCAGTCGTCCGGGCCGGTCGGCCGCAGTGCGTCGAGGACGGGCCGGTTCTCGCCGACGCCGACGTGGAGGTCGCTCACCGCGAGCAGGCGCCCGTCCGCCACCACTCCCCCAGCCTGTGTGTCCGTCGACGCCTCCGGCCGTGCCCGCCGCCGTTCGGAGCCGGGACCGCCGGCGCGTCCCGGCAGTGGGACGCGCGTGGACACGGTACCGCCGAGCGGTCGGCCGCGCCAGCATGAGCAGCTTCCTGTCGGAGCGTCAACATCCAGTGGAACGACAGGTGTTCGGCAATCGCACCTATGTTTGTTCGCTCTACATACTTTCTGGCGATGTGTGGTTTCAACACTCTGTTGACTGACGGGTCCATGACTATATGTTCTCCGCGGCGTCCGAAAACCGGCCGCCGCCCTCCACCCCACTGAGGACCCGTCATGCCTGCTTCCGGCACCCACCGCACGTTCCGTCGCGCCGCCACCGCCCTCGCCTCCGCCGCCCTGCTGGTCGGCGCGGTCGCCGCCGCCGCACCCGCCCAGGCCGCCAAGCCGACCACTCCCCCCAACTTCCACCCCGAGCTCGACCACGCCGGCTCCACCGTCGTCGCCCACGAGGGCCGCGGCAACGCCTCCCCGGAGGGCATCGCGGCCCTGGCCGTCACCCAGACCAAGGGCATGGACGTCTCCAACTGGCAGGGCAGCGTCAACTGGAGCACCGCGTACGCCAACGGCGGCCGGTTCGCCTACGTCAAGGCCACCGAGGGCACCACCTACACCAACCCCTCGTTCGCCCAGCAGTACAACGGCTCCTACAACGTCGGCATGATCCGCGGCGCCTATCACTTCGCGCTGCCGAACGTCTCCTCCGGCGCCACCCAGGCCACGTACTTCGTCTCCCACGGCGGCGGCTGGTCCAAGGACGGCAAGACCCTGCCGCCCGCCCTCGACATCGAGTACAACCCGTACGGCGCCACCTGCTACGGCCTCAGCCAGGCCGGCATGGTCAGCTGGATCCGCGACTTCTCCAACACCGTCCACACCAAGACCGGCCGCTACCCGGTGATCTACACCACCACCGACTGGTGGACCACCTGCACCGGCAACAACAGCTCCTTCGGCGCCACCAACCCGCTCTGGATCGCCCGCTACGCCTCCTCCGTCGGCACCCTGCCGGCCGGCTGGTCCTACCAGACCATCTGGCAGTACGCCGACTCCGGCACGCTGCCCGGCGACCAGAACTACTTCAACGGCGCCCTGGACCGCGTCCAGGCCCTCGCCAACGGCTGACCGGCCGTTTCTCCCCGCGCCCGGAGCCGTTTCCCCCCTCCGGGCGCGGGCCCGCCGGATCAGTGCGTCGGGACGATCAACTCCCAGGTGTCGACGGCGAAGTCGAGCACCATGCCGTGGTCGCGGTACAGCGCGGGCGCGCCCGTCGCGTTGTCGGTGTCCACCCCGAGGCCGACCCGGGGGCGGCCGCGATCGGCGTAGAACGCGAAGAAGTGCCGCAGCAGGTGGCCGCCGATGCCCTTGCCGCGCAGCCCGGCCCGCACCCCGATGTTCGAGGCCCAGGCGGTGTCGGAACGGTCGTCCCGGGTGCGCAGCACCGCGACGTCGCCGTGCCCGTCCAGCTCGGCGATCCACACCAGCGACCAGTCGGCGCTGTCCGCGCCGGTGTCGGCGCACCACTTCTCGTAGCTGCGGGGCTGGAAGTCGTAGTGCTCGGCGAAGGTCTCCTGGATCAGCCGGTGCGCGGTGCGCCGGTCCTCCTCGGTGCCGCACGCACGCAGCCGAAGGCCCGCCGGGGCCTGCGGGAACGGGTCGGTCTTCGGGTCGACGTCCCGGGTGAGCACGTGGTGGCGACGCACCAGCCGCCAGCCGCGACCCGCCAACGCCCCGGTGTCGATGGTCGGTTCGGACGTCAGCCCCAGGTGCAGCACGGCGCGGTCCGCGCCGTTGCGGCGGGCGAGCTCCGCGCCACGGGCCTCCATCAGCCCGAACACGTGCAGGCCCGCGTCGGTGTGGCCCGGCAGCAGGTACTGGTCGAGGTTGATCCGCTCACCGGCCGACCGGTCACGGACGATGCCGTACCCGACGAGCCGGCCGTCGGCGTCGTGCAGCAGCCAGGAGTCCCGCTCCAGGTCCACGTCGACGTGCCCGAGGTCCTCCTGGACCTCCTCCAAGTCCGTGAACGCGCGCCCCACTTCTATCTCGTCCACCTGGTTCAGCAGCACCCACACCGCCTCGGCGTCCTCAACCCCCGCCGCCCGCACCGTGATTCCCTCCGGGAGCGCCATGGCCCCTCCTCCCACTCTCGGACCCTGCTGGTCCCGCCGACAAACCCGGCCTTTCTATCGCTTCAACGGGCGTGCCCCAAACGGTTTTTGAGCACGACCGGCAGGAGCGGGGTCAGCTCGTGGCGAGCAGGCGGCGCAGGGCGGCCCGGGCGGGTGGGCCCCAGGTGGGTTTGCCGCCCGGGCGGCCCTGGCGGCCGGCCTCGCCGATGAGGAGGCCGCCGAAGGCACGGAGGACGGCCCAGCCGCGGGCGCGGCGGCGGGTGGCGGGGTCGAGGGCGGGCCGGTAGGCGTCGTGGAACCGGTCGCGGGCGGCGGCGGTGGGGAGCAGCGTCCAGGCGGCGGCGAGGTCGCAGGCCGGGTCGCCGGCGCAGAGGTCGCCGAAGTCGATGACGCCGCAGTAACTCCCCTCTGCGGTCAGCACGTTGGCGGCGTGCAGGTCGCCGTGCAGCCAGCTGCGCGGACCTGTCCGGGCGGGTGCGGCGAGGGCGTCGTGCCAGACGGCGCGAACGCTGTCCGGGTCGGTGATCAGCCCGAGTCGGGCGGTCTCGGCGAGGCCCCGCTCGAACTGCCGCTCGTACTCGGCGAGCGGGCCGCCGCGCCCGCGTCCCTCCGGGGCGTCGTCGGGGGCGGGCCGGTGGAGGGCCGTCAAGAACGCCGCGAGAACGTCGGCGGCGGCCGACCCGTCCGTGACGGGTACGCGGTCGGCAGGCTCGCCCGGCACCCAGGTGGTCACCAGCCACGGCCGGGGAAACTCCGCACCGGGCTCGCCGAGCCACCGCGGCACCGGCACGGGCAACGGCAGGCCCTCGGCCAGCCCGGGCACCCAGCGGTACTCCTTCCGCAGCAACTCGTCGGCACCGTCGGTGGCCCACGGCAGCCGGACCGCGAGGTCCTCGCCGACCCGCCACAGCTGGTTGTCCCAGCCCCGCGCCCCGAAACGCACCGGAAGCCCGGCCAATTCGGGACGCTGCTCGCGCAGCAGGCGGGTGATCAGTTCTGCGGTGACCTCGGGCGTCCCGGTGCTCATGTCCGCCCAGGCTAGCGGCAGTTGGGGCCGGCGCGCACCGATCCCCGCCCGTTGCCGCCGAGTGCAGCCCGTCCCGGCTCCGCGTGGTGGTGCGGGCCGTCGCGGCGTCCCCGGCGTGCCCCCGTCCGCCCCGCGGCGGGTGGTCGCGCGCCCTTACCTGGGGCCGGTGGCTCGTTAGGATTTTCCCTACGTCACGTTGTGTGACTGCGGGGTGGGTGTTCGGAGCTCCGCCACGGACCGTCGTCGTCCGTCGAGAGAGTGCGGCCGACGCCGCCGAGCGGGCCGAACAGTTCTGCCGCCGCCCGAACCCCGATCACCGACGGTCAGGGCCGCGCGCCCTTCGTTGCCCGTCCGCCCTTCGTCCAGGAAAAGAGCAACGCACCATGTACCGACGCGTCGTTCCGGCCCTCGTGGCCGGCCTCATCACCACCCTCCTCGGATTCGCCTCGCCGGCCGCCGCCACCACCACCGACACCGCCGCCACCTCGCACGCGGCCGCCGTGAAGTCGTACGGCCGCTGCCCGTCCGGCTACTTCTGCATCTACAGCGACTGGGACGGCGGCGGCACCCAGTGCGCGTGGAGCTCCTCCAGGGTCGCCAACACCGCGGACATGTGTTCCTTCATTCGCAACGGCTACAACGTGCGCTCGGTGGCCAACAAGACCAACCACCGCGTCCAGTACTACACCGGCACCAACTACAACAACCGCGTCGGCTCCACCGGCTCGGGCGGCTCGGGCAACCTGATGGGCAGCTACCAGATCCGCTCCTTCCGCCCGCAGTAGCAACCAACCACCACCGCAAGCCAGTTGAAGCCCGCCCGGGTGCGCCGAAGCCGCCCGCGCGGGCTTCGCCCGGCGCGCCGGGGCTGAGGTGGTTCAGTCAGGACGAGGGCGTCGCCGTGGGGAGCGATCAGGCCGACGCGCGCACTGCCCCGGGCGTCGAGCGCGTCGACGACGCCGACGGACCCGTCGACGGGGTCCACGCGTACCGGATCGCCACCACGAAGCCGTTCTTGGCGAGTTGTCTCTTCGCCCCGGCCTTCTCGTCCGCCGCCGCCAGGGCCACGAGGAGCAGCGGAGCGGCCAGGGTCGAAGACAGTACGAGAGAGCCCCGCAGATCCGAGGATCTGCGGGGCTTCGCTGCGGCCAACCGACAGAATCCGGTGACGTCGGGTTTTGTGCGGGGTTCGGCGGCTCCGTTCCCCGTGGCCCGGAGATCGTTTCCCGGGCCGCTGTCCGCGGGCACCCTGGCGTGGTGGTCGTACGGTCGCGAGGGGGACTGGAATGAGGCCCAATCATCTTTACTTATCAGGGAGTTCTCGATTTCGCCGCGAGTCGGCGCGAGTACTACGGTGTGGCCCTGGCCGCCGCGGGGCGGCGCTTGGGGAGGGGTGACATGGGGCAGCAGCTGGCACGGGTGCCGCTGGACGGCGGGGGTTCGATTCTCGTCGAGGCGGAGGATGGTGCGGCGGGGCCGGTGAAGGCGGGCCGGGTCGGTGACGCGGTACGGGAGCTGCCGGAGAGTCTGGGAACGGCGCTGGAACCGGTGACCGGCCTGGCGCGCACGGTGCTGCACCGGTTGCGGGAGGCGGGGCCGGACGAGGTGGAGGTGGAGTTCGGGGTCGATCTCTCCGCCGCGGCCGGTGTGGTGATCACGAAGACCGCCGCCAAGTGCCATCTGACGGTGCGCGTCACGTGGCGCAAGGACGAGGACGACGCCGCTTCGGCCGGCGCTCGCACGGCCGACGCTCCCGAGGGCGACGACGAACCGGAGACCGGCGTCCGCACGGCCGGCGACGAACCGGAGGCCTGACGGGATGACGGCAGGACGGGGGACCTTACGGGCCGATGCGGCGGACTGTCTGTCGGTGGCGGTCGCGCAGGTCCGCGACAGGGACGGGCTGGTGGTGGGGGCGGGTTTTCTGGTCGCCGACGGCCTGGCGGTGACGTGTGCGCACGTCCTGGTGGACGGCGGTTACGGGCCCGGTTCGACGGTGACGCTGGTCTTCCCGCACGCACCCGGCGCACCGATGGTCACCGGCCGGGTGCTGGAGGACGGGTGGCGCGAGCCCCACGAGCAGGACGTGGCGCTGGTGCGCCTGGAGCGGACCGTGGGGGTGGCGCCGTTGCCGCTGGGGTCGGCGGCGGGCGCACGGGGCCACCGGGTGCGCTCGTTCGGGTTCCCTGTGCAGGCACCGCCGGGCGGGCACTTCGGGTTCGCCACCGCGGGCGGCCTGCTGCCCGCTGCCGACCCGGTGGGCGAGCTGCTTCAGCTCACCGGGGCCAACGACCTGACCCAGGGATTCAGCGGCGGACCGGTGCTGGACGAGGCGACCGGCCTGGTGGTGGGGATGCTCACCGCGATCACCGCCCCCGATGCCCACGACCGCGGCCAGGGCATCGCCTACGTCACCCCGACGGCCGTCCTGCGCGAGGTGTGGCCGGCCCTGAAGCAGCGCGACGTGTCGCCATACCGGGCACTGGAGCCGTTCACCGCCGAGCACGCCCGCTGGTTCCGGGGCCGCGAGGACGCGGTGGACCGAGTCCTCGCGGGACTCGCCGGCGGACGGCGGGTGGTGCTGTTGCTGGGCCCGTCCGGGTCGGGGAAGTCGTCCCTGGTCCAGGCCGGGGTACTGCCCGCGCTGGCGGCAGGGCGGCTGCCGGGCAGCGACCGCTGGCGCCAGGTGCTCACCCGCCCGGGCCCGGACCTGCCGGGCGCCCTGTCGCGGGCAGGCCTGCCCTGGGGCAAGGCCGAGGACCCCAGGGCGGACGCCGACGACGGAGCGGCTGGTACGGCCGCTGAGTCCCGTGTCGTGCTGGTCGTCGACCAGTTCGAGGAGCTCCTCGCCCCGTCCGAAGAGCCCGCCGCCCTGAAGGCGCTTGCCCGGATCACCGCCGCGATCCACTCCGATGCGGCCCTGAGCGTGGTCCTCGTGATGCGCGACGACTTCTACTCCCGCCTGTCCGCGCTCGCCCCTGGCCTGCTGAACGCCGCGCTGCAGGCACAGGGCGTCCTCAACGTCCCCGCCACCCTGAGCGCCACGGACCTGGACGCGATCGTCACCGGCCCCGCCCGCGACCTCGACACGACATTCGAACCGGGCCTCGCCGAGCAGATCATCGCCGACGTCCTGGATCTGGACCGCCGCACCACCGGTGCCCACGACGCCCCTGTCACCGTGCTGCCGCTGCTCGAAGTCGCCCTCACCCGCCTGTGGGAACGCCGCCTGGAGTACGACGGCCGCCTCACCCACGACGCCTACCAGCGCATCGGCGCCGTCACCGGCGCCCTCACCGAATGGTGCGAAGCCGCCCTGAGCGACCTCGACCAGGACCAGCGGAACACCGCCCGCAGAATCCTCACCGCCCTGGTCCGCCCCGCCGACCCGTCCCTGAACACCCCGGCCGCACGTCAGCAGCGCCCGCTCGGCTACCTGCGCGAACTGGCCGCCGACGACGACACCCCCGAAGCGCTGCGGACCGTGGACGAAGTCCTGGCGGTCCTCTCCCGATACCGCATCGTCACCACCGGCCGTGTCCACGAAGGCGCGCGGCCGGACGGCGCGCCGGACGCGGAGGGGCCTGCGGTGGCCGAACTGGTCCACGACGCACTCATCCGGGACTGGATCACCCTGCACGACTGGGTCGAGCAGGACACCCGCTTCCACGACTGGCTCCTCCGCGCCCACCAACAGCACTCCCGCTGGGAGAAGCGGCGCGACCCCCAGGACCTGCCCACCGGCACCCTCCTCGCCGAAGGCACCGACCTGGCGAGCCACCACCGCCTACCGGGTGACCTCGACGACTTCCTGAAGGCCGGACACCAACGCCTCCAGGCCGCCGCCCGCCGCAGCCGACGCCTCATCACCGTGCTGGCCACCGCCCTCGCCCTCGCGCTGGTCGCCACGGGAGTGGCCTTCTGGCAGCAGCAGGCAGCGGTCACCAATGAGCAGAGGGCAGTCACCGCCCAGCAGGTCGCGCAATCCCGACAGCTTGCCGCCCAGTCCGCACCCCTGCTCGACGTCGACCCCGAGCTCGCCGCCCTCCTCGCAGCCAGCGCCTACCGCACCAGCCCCACCACTGAAGCCGCGGCCAGCCTCCGCTCCGCCGCGAACCGCCCCCTGGCCCGCCGCCTCACCGGCCACACCGGGGCCGTGAACGCGGTGGCGTTCAGCCCCGACGGACGCACCCTCGCCACCGCCGGCGACGACAAGACCGTCCGCCTGTGGGACACGGTCACGGGCAAACCCCTCACCAGCCCCCTCACCGGCCCCGCGCTCTCGGTGGCGTTCAGCCCCGACGGGCGCACCCTCGCCACCGCCGGAGACGGCACCATCCGCCTATGGGACACCGTCACGGGCAAACCCCTCACCAGCCCCCTCACCGGCCCCGCGCTCTCGGTGGCGTTCAGCCCCGACGGGCGCACCCTCGCCACCGCCGGAGACGGCACCATCCGCCTATGGGACACCGTCACGGGCAAACCCCTCACCAGCCCCCTCACCGGCCCCGCGCTCTCGGTGGCGTTCAGCCCCGACGGGCGCACCCTCGCCACCGTCGGAGACGGCGCCATCCGCCTGTGGGACGTGGCCAAAGGCACGGGGATCAGGACCTTCACCGAACACTCCGGCACCATGGATTCGGTGGCGTTCAGCCCCGACGGCCGCACCCTCGCAACCGTCGAAGACCACACCGTCCGCCTGTGGGAAACGGCCACGGGCATTCCCCGCTTTCGCGCCCTGTCCGACTACACGGCTCCAGTGAAAGCGGTGGCGTTCAGTCCTGACGGCCGCACCCTCGCCACCGTCGGCGAAGACAAGACCGCCCGCCTGTGGGACGCCGCCACAGGCGAACCCCTCTCCGGACCCATCACCGGCCACGCCGCTCGCGTGAACGCGGTGGCGTTCAGTCCCGACGGGCGCACCCTCGCCACCGCCAGCGACGACAAGACCGCCCGCCTGTGGAACGTGACCACAGGCAAACCGCTCACCGGACCCACCGAGGGAGTGGAAGCGGTGGCGTTCAGTCCCGACGGGCGCACCCTCGCCACCGCCGGCGAAGACAAGACCGCCCGCCTGTGGAACGTGGCCACAGGCGAACCCCTCACCGGCCCGCTCACCGGCCACGCCGCTCGCGTGAACGCGGTGGCGTTCAGTCCCGACGGGCGCACCCTCGCCACCGCCAGCAGTGACCAGACCGCCCGCCTGTGGAACGCCGCCACAGGCGAACCCCTCACCGGCCCGCTCACCGGCCACGCCGCTCGCGTGAACGCGGTGGCGTTCAGTCCCGACGGGCGCACCCTCGCCACCGCCAGCAGTGACCAGACCGCCCGCCTGTGGGACGCAGGCACGGGCAAACCCCTCACCGGTCCACTCATCGGCCATACCTCGGCCGTGACCGCGGTGGCGTTCAGCCCCGACCGACACACCCTCGCCACCGCCAGCGACGGCGACACCGTTCGCCTGTGGGACGCAGCCACGGGCGAACCCCTCACCGGCCCGCTCATCGGCGACACCGTTCGCGCGAACGCGGTGGCGTTCAGCCCTGACGGACACACCCTCGCCACCGCCGGCGGCGGCGACACCGTCGGCCTGTGGGACGCGGTCTCGGGAAAGCCCCTCACCACACCCCTCACCACCACCCTCACCGGCCCCGTGTGGTCGATGGCGTTCAGCCCCGACGGACACACCCTCGCCACCGTCGCCGTCGCCGCCGCCGAGGGCGAGGGCGAGGTCGGCGACCACACTGTCCGCCTGTGGGACGTGGCCACAGGCAAACCCCTCACCGGCCCACTCATCGGCCATACCTCGGCAGTGAACGCGGTGGCGTTCAGCCCCGACGGACGCACCCTCGCCACCGCCAGCGGCGACGGCACCGTCCGCCTGTGGCCCCATGTCCCGCTGGACGCCGCAACTAGCGTCATCTGCAAGGCTGTTTCACGCGACCTCACCGATGACGAGAAAACGCGATACTTCCCCAACCAGAAGATCGGGCCCATCTGCCCTGCATGACCGCCCCTCACGAAACCGTGAGGGGCCCTCGGCATATCCGAACAGCAGAACGGCCGGTCGACCCGACATAGTGTCGGATCGACCGGCCGCAATGGGTCGGATGACCGTTGTGCGCGAGGGGGGAGTTGAACCCCCACGCCCTTTCGGGCACTGGAACCTGAATCCAGCGCGTCTGCCTATTCCGCCACCCGCGCAAGGGTGTAGTCGTCGTTCTGCGTTTCCGCCCCGTTCGACCTGCTGAGAAGCTTACCGCATGTTTCGGGGGGCTCCGTCCGGGGTGCGTCGGTGGCGGGGCGTCACAATGGCCGGATGAGAGTGATCCTCACGGTGGCCGGGGCGATGCTGCTGGCCGGGACGGCGGCCAGCATTCTGCGGACGCTGGTGGTGCCGCGCGGCCTGTACTCGGCGTTGGCGATCCGGTTGTGGTCGGTGCTGCGCCGGGTGGTGCGGACGGTGGCGGCGCCGTTCGGCGGCTACCGGGCGATCGACCGGGCGCAGACCTGGCTGGCGCCGCTGATCCTGCTGGGGATGCTGGGGTGTTGGCTGCTGTCGACGCTGGCGGCGTACACCCTGCTGCTGATAGGGACGTCCGACCTGCCGTGGCACGTGGCGTTCCGGGAGGCGGGGTCGAGTCTGTTCACGCTGGGTTTCGCCAGCGGCGACCGGCTGCACCTGTCGGTGATCGACTTCCTCGCGGCGGCGAACGGGCCGCTGATCATCGCGCTGCTGATCGCCTACCTGCCGACGCTCTACTCCGCCTACAACCGGCGGGAGTTGGAGGTGACGCTGCTCCAGTCGCGGGCCGGCGAGCCGGCCTGGGGGCCGGAGCTGCTGGCCCGGCAGACGCTGGTGCGGACCGAGAGCGAGCTGCCGGAGCTGTACCGGGCGTGGGAGCGGTTGGCGGCGGATCTCGGCGAGGGGCACTCCAACTACCCGGTGCTGATCTCGTTCCGCTCCCCGCAGCCGTACCGCAGCTGGGTGGTGGGCCTGATCGCGGTGATGGACGCGGCGGCCATGCAGTTGGCGCTGAATCCGCGTTCGGCGCCGCCGGAGGCGCGGCTGCTGCTGCGCGCCGGGTTCACGGCGCTGCGGGACATCGCGACGGCGCTGCGGATCCCGTTCGAGCCCGACCCGGAGCCGGAGGAGCCGATCCGGCTGACCTTCGAGGAGTTCGACGCGGCGGTGGCGCTGGTGACGGCCGCCGGGCTGCGGCTGGAGCGGCCGGTCGAGGACGCCTGGGCGCACTTCCGCGGCTGGCGGGTCAACTACGAGGCGATCGCCTACGAGTTGGCCCGCCGCGCGGACGCGGTGCCGGCGCTGTGGACGGGGCCGCGGGACTTCGCCGCCGCCCCGATCCCGCCGCGCCGCCCGGCCGACCGCCGCCCCGTCAACCCCTGACCGGCCAACCCCTGACCGGTCGACCCCCGCCCGGTCGACCCCTGACCGGGCCCGGAGCCGTCAGCGCACCCGCAGCAGCTGCTCCTCGGCCTGCGCCAGCACCTCCACCACCCGCCGCCCGAACCGGACGTCGCACGGGTGCGGTTCGCCGGTCGCGGCGGCCGCCAGCAGGGCGTCCAGGGCCCGGCCGTAGGACGCGGTGGGCGGCCCGCTGCGGTCGGGGAGCCGGGTGACGCCGGCGGTGCCGCGCAGTTCGGCGCCCGCGCCGTTCGCGGAGGCCTCCGGCGGGGCGGTCAGGCTGAGCGTGACGGTGCTGGACGCGCCGCCGGCGTGCCGCAGGACCAGGTGCGCGGTGTCGCCGGGCCCGGGCTCGGCGGCGACCCGTTCGACGTCGCCGAGGACGGGCAGCAGCACCGACAGGGCGTGCGGGCCGACGTCCCACAGCGCGCCCTTCTGCTGCCGCCACGGGGACGCGGCGTAGGGGCTGTCGGTGGTGAACACCGAGCCGATCCAGTGGCAGTGCGCGGTGAACCAGCCGCCGCGTTCGGCCTGTTCGGCGACCCAGGCGCCGGGCGCGGTGTCGAAGCGGACGGTGAAGAACACCACCGAGGCGACGTTCGCCGCGGCGGCCGCGTCCTCGACGGCGCGCGCGGCGTCCACGGTCGCGGCGACGGGCTTGTCCAGCAGCAGGTGCTTGCCGGCCTCGGCGGCGCGCACCGCGTACTCGGCCTGGACGTCGGGGGGCAGCGCGATGGCGACGGCGTCCACCTCGGCCAGCAGGTCGTCCACCGCCTGGTAGGCGGGGACGCCGTGCGCGCCGGCGAGTGCGGCGGCGGCCTCGGGGCGGCGGCCCCACACGCCGGCGAACTCGACCTCGGGGTGGGCGGCGAGCGCGGGGGCGTGCACCAGGCCCGCCCAGGGGCCGGTGCCGAGCAGTCCGATCCGCACGGTGGTCAGCCCTCCACCCGGATCAGCGTGAAGCCGTCGTGGCCCTTGTGGCCGACGGTCTGCACGGTGGTGGCGTCCACCCGCTTGTCGCCGGCGAGCAGTTCGTGCAGCCGCCGGACGCCCTGCACCGCCTCGTCGGTGCTGTGCTCGTCGGCGAGCCGGCCGCCGCGCACCACGTTGTCGACGACGATCACCGAGCCGGGCCGGGTGAGCGCCAGGGACGCCTCCAGGTAGTGCGGGATGTTCGGCTTGTCGGCGTCGACGAAGACCAGGTCGAACGGTTCGACGCCCTCCTCGGTGAGCTGCCGCAGGGTGTCGCGGGCCGCGCCGAGGCGGATCTCGACGCGGTCGGCGAGGCCGGCCCGGCGCAGGTTGGCGGCGGCGACCTCGGCGTGCGCCGGGTCGATCTCCAGCGTGGTGAGCGTGCCGCCCTCGGGCAGCGCGCGGGCCAGCCAGATGGCGCTGTAGCCGGCCAGGGTGCCGATCTCCAGGATGCGCCGGGCGCCCTGCATGCGGGCCAGCAGATGCAGCAGCTTGCCCTGGTTGGCGGCCACCGCGATCTGCGGCAGCCCGGCCCGGTCGGCGGCCTCCAGCGCCGCGTCCAGCACCTCGTCCTCGCCGATCAGCCGGTCGGCGACCCAGTCGTCGACCGCCGTCCAGAGCTGCTGCGGGCTCTCCTGCGTGCTCATTCTCCCCACCTCCGTGATCGCTTCGCGCTGCGACCCTACTCCCTGCCCGGCGCGCGCCGGTCCCCGAACACGGCGAAGGCCGCCCGCGTCCGGGGTGGACGGGGCGGCCTTCGGCGCGGGTGCTCGACGGTCAGTCGGTGCTGTCGACGAGCGTCTCGGAGAGCGGCTCGCCGCTCTTGCCGCCGGACTGCTCGGGGTGCGCGGCGCGGGACTTCTTCGCCTTGTACTTGAGCAGCAGCGCCGAGCCGACGCCGAACAGCGCGGCCGCGCCGAGGCCGATGTAGGAGGCGCCCTGGAGGTACTCCTCGGCGACCTTGCCGACCTGGTAGACCAGCAGCGTGGTGCCGCCCGCCCAGACCACGCCGCCCAGCACGTTGGCGATCAGGAACTTCCAGTACGGCATCCGCAGGGTGCCGGCCAGCGGGCCCGCGAAGATCCGCAGCAGGGCGACGAAGCGGCCGAAGAAGACCGCCCACATGCCCCAGCGGTGGAACGCCCGCTCGGCGGTGGCCAGATGGTCCGGTCCGAAGTGTTTGGGGAACTTGCGGCCGAGTTTCTCGAACAGCGGCCGGCCGCCCTTGTGGCCGATGGCGTAGCCGATCGAGTCGCCGATGATCGCGCCGGCGATCGCGCAGCCCGCGATGCCCCAGGGGCTGACCACGCCCTTGGCGGCGAGCAGCGCGGAGGTGACCAGGGCGATCTCGCCGGGCAGCGGAATGCCCAGACTCTCCAGTCCGATGATCAGTCCGATGATCACGTACACCGAGGTCGGTGGAACGCTCTCGATCCACTGGTCGAGGTGCAAGGCGGAGTACCTCCGTCAGGGCAGGGACAGGCGGCCGACGCACGGCGGCACACGGGAAAAGCTTCGGTAAAGGGCCCGAGCCCGGCCAGCCTAGCCCCTCCCGGCCCGCAGGCCGAGTGCCTCCCCCGACCGCTGGTGGGCACGCTGCCGGGCGGCTCCTCCCCCGTTCCCCCGCACCCGGTCCAACTCCCGGCGCCACCAAGTTCGTTCCCGATCCGCGGGTGACATTCCGCGCACCCGCCGGAGCTGTTCCCGGCCCCCGGCCGCACCCCATACTCCGTGACCGGACAGCACCACCCACGGGGAGGACACACCCATGACCACGGCGGCAGGCACCTGGCGGCTCGGCGACCTGGAGGTGAACCGGATCGGCTACGGCGCGATGCGGCTGACCGGCAACGGCATGCTGGGCAACTCGGACGGCGCCCCGATCGACCGCGGGTTCGCCGTCCGGCTGCTGCACACCGCGTTCGAGCAGGGCGTGGACCACGTCGACACGGCCTCCTTCTACTTCTCGCCGCTGCGCTCCGCCAACGAGCTGATCAACCGGGCGCTGACGGCCTGGCGCGGCCACCCGGTGGTGGTGGCCACCAAGGTCGGGCCGGGGCGCGCCCCGTCCGGCGCGTGGCAGACCATGGCCCGGCCGGACGAGCTGCGCGGGCAGGTCGAGGAGAACCTGCGCCAGCTCGGCCGCGACCACCTGGACGTGGTCAACCTGCGCCGGAACGGACCGGACTGCGCCTCGGTGGCCGAGCACTTCGGGGCGCTCGCCGAGCTGCGGCAGGCCGGGCTGATCCGGCACCTGGGGCTGTCCAACGTCCGCACCGAACACATCCGGCAGGCGCGGGAGATCGCCCCGGTGGTGTGCGTGCAGAACTCCTTCGGGCTGGACTGGCGACGGGCCGAGGAGAACGGCGTCCTCGGCCTCTGCGCCGAACTCGGCATCGCCTTCGTCCCGTTCTTCGCCATCTCCGGCCTGCGCCGCGAGGCCGCGACGGCGGCCGAACAGGACCGCCGGGTCGCCGCCGTGGCCGCCGAACTCGACGCCACCCCCGCCCAGGTCCGCCTCGCCTGGACGCTGCACCGCGGCCCGCACGTCCTCGCCATCCCGGGCACCACCGACCCCGCCCACCTGGCGGAGAACCTCGCCGCCGCGAGCCTGCGCCTGACGGCCGCCCAGCTCGCCGCCCTGGACGCGCCGGCGGCCTG
>NZ_JBSGDD010000019.1:0-89603 GCF_053602195.1 Kitasatospora sp. NPDC004531
GTTCTGCGCGCCGAAGCCCTGGTTGACGGTCTGCGCGATCAGGTCGCTGATCATGCCCTGGATCGCCGAGACGGCCGGCTCCTTCAGGGTCTCCATGATCGCTTCCATCAGCGCTTCACGGAGTTCCTTGAGCAGCCGTCGGACGATCATCTTGGTCGCCGCCGTCGCGCCCGCCGCGCCCAGCTCCGACAGACCCAGCGTGAACGGCGCCGCCGCCTGCGCGGCGATCAACTCGACCGCCAGCGCCACCAGTTGCGCAATCACGGCGATCTTGCAGGTGACCACGATGACGGCCGCCGCGTCGAACGCGGCGGCGATCAGGCGCGAGGCCATGGCGGCGTCGGCGAGGTAGCCGTCCGAACCGCCGCCGGAGAACTTCTCCCAGGTCTTGCCGAAGGCGTCGATGCTGTCGCCGGAGTTGGTGGCGAGCACGTTGTTGGCGATGCCGGCGCCCCGGTAGTGGAGCTCCTCGACCTGGTCGGCGAAGTCCCGCCAGACCTGCGCGGACTCCCGGAGTTTGTCCTCGTCGGCGGTCGGCCAGTCGAAGCCGAGCATCTCCAGGACCCACTCGACACTGTCCGGCAACATCAGCGACACTTCGCCAAACCCCCTGCGCCTCACGGGAACGAACTACAGAACAAACGGACGGACCGGCTCCAACGGGCCGGTTCGACCGACGGACCGTCAACCAGCGCGACGGCAAGGGGACGGGCGGCGGCATCGGCGCCGCGCCCGTCGGGACGGACGGGTCAGTAGACCCGCGGCCGCTGCAAGGAGCCGATCTGGCCGCCGAGTTCGCCCGCGCGGGCCTCCATGGTGCGCAGGTCGCCCTCGGTCTGGCTCTCGTTGGCCTCGTGCTTGTCGGCCATGCTCTGCAGCTTGTCGCCGATCTCACCGATCCGGGTGCCGAGGGAGTCCATCGACTCCTTCATGCCGTCCCGCAGGCCCTCGTAGACGATGCCGAACTTCTCGCCGAGGCTGTCGTCGCCCCAGGGGGGCGTGTCGCCCTGTTCGAGGGCTTCGAGCCGGCCCGAGAGGGATTCGAGGGCGGCGAGGAAGTCCTGCCCGACGGCGGCCATGTTCCGGCCCTCGGTCCGCA
The DNA here is from genome assembly GCF_053602195.1 of Kitasatospora sp. NPDC004531. Taxonomy (NCBI): domain Bacteria; kingdom Bacillati; phylum Actinomycetota; class Actinomycetes; order Kitasatosporales; family Streptomycetaceae; genus Kitasatospora; species Kitasatospora sp. NPDC004531. The sequence continues at coordinate 1,100 of NZ_JBSGDD010000019.1, forward strand.
GGCTCCCCGAATCGACCACAATCTGCTGAGACATGCCCGCCCCCGACTCGGAACGCCGGGGCCGCCGTCCGCACTGCCGGCCCCGTGAGTTCGTGACCCCGGTCGGCTGCAACGCCGGCGGGTCCAATTTTCGTCCCTGCATCATAGGGCCCGAATCAGTGCCGAGCCATGCCGTCGACAGGGCGCACGGAAGCTCGTCACCACTCCTCCACCGTCGCGCGACCCGGCCCCGAGCACGCCCGTTCACCGGTGCGGACCTCAACGCCCTTGATCGGCAACGGTGTTCCGTCGACGAAGCGTCCGCAAGTCGCGCGCGCCGCCACGGCCGCGAGCGCGCCCCCGGGCTTCACGGGCTCCGCACGCCCCTGACACGCTGCGGTCACATGCCGGGGCGTCAGGCCGCCGCGCCTGCGGGGCCGGCGTCCACCGGGAGCTCGGCGAGGCGCCACTCCAGCATCCCGTCGTCCAGCCGGATCGCCCGCCGTCCCCGCGCGGTGAGCAGCCGGACGGCGTCGTAGGCGAGGGCGCAGTACGCGCCGCGGCAGTAGACCACGACCTCGGCGTCCTCGGGGAGTTCGCCGATCCGCTCGGCGAGCTCCTCGACGGGGATGGAGAGGGCGCCGGGGATGTGCCCGGCGGCGTACTCCTCGGCGGGGCGGACGTCGAGGGCGACGGCGCGGCCGGCGGCGATGCGGGTGAGCAGGTCCTCGCGGGAGACGGCGTCGGGCTCGTCGGCGGTTTCGGGGCCGAGGTAGGCGGTGCGGGCGGGGGCGACGGCGGCCTGGTGGCGTTCGGCGACGCGGCGCAGCAGGTCGAGGAGTTGGGCGACGTCCGCGCCGGCGAGGCGGTAGTGGATGCGCACGCCGTCGCGGCGGGTGGCGACCAGGCCGGTCTGCTTGAGGGTCTGGAGGTGCGCGGAGGCGGTGGTGAGGTTGAGTCCGGCGGCCTTCGCCAGCGCGTCGACGGTGCGTTCGCCCTGGGCCAGCAGGTCGAGCAGTTCGAGCCGTTTGCCGCTGGAGAGGGCTTTCCCGGTGGCGGCGAACGCCTCGTAGAGCTCGGTTTTCGCGGCCCGGTCCGCCATGGCTGCGGCCCCTTTCTCGGTAATTCTATGGAGAAGAGGATACTCTCCGCCCCCGCCGCGAACCGGCCGCTCGGCGGCCCACCGGCCCGGCTCGGGGCCGCCGGCCCGGCTCGGGGCCACCGGCCCGGGAACGTCCGCGTATGTTTCTCCGTGGGCCGCGGACCGGTCGCGGACCGGTCGCGGACCGAGAGGGGTTGGAAGAGTGGCGACGAGCACGGGTTCACGCCGGACTCAGCAGGAGCGCACGAGGGCGACCACGGACGCGCTGCTGTCGGTCGCTCGCGGGTTCTTCGTCGAGCAGGGGTTCGCGGCCACCTCGCTGGGGGCGATCTGTGAGCGCGCGGGGGTGACCCGCGGCGCGTTCTACCACCACTTCGGCAACAAGGAGGAGATCTTCCGCGAGGTGTACACGGCGGAGCAGAAGGCTCTGGCCGCCGTCGTCAGGCGGGCGTTCCGGGCGGAGGCGGATCCGTGGGACGGCGTGTTCGCGGGCTGCCGGGCCCTGCTGGAGTCGTCGCTCGAACCCGCCGTACGCCGGATCACCCTGGTCGAGGCCCCGGCGGCGCTCGACCGGAACACCATGCGGACCATCCAGGCCGGTTGCAAGGAGCAGTTGCGCACCGGTCTCTCCCTCGCCGTCGAGGCCGGCTGCCTCCCCGCCCGCCCGCTGGCCCCGCTCACCTCGCTCCTCTACGGCGCGATCGGCGAGAGCGCCCTCGACATCGCCCACGCCGACGACCGACACACCGCCCTGCGCGACACCTCGGCCCAACTCGGCCTCCTGCTCGCCGGTGCCGCCGGCCGCGTCACCCCGGGCTGCGCCCACCGGGACCGGACGGCCTGACGTTCAGCCCTCCGTACTCGGCGACTTCGCACGCGAGGTCCCGATCAGGTCCAGCCAGCGGCGGCAGAACTCGGGTGTGACCGGTTCGAAGATCTCCGGGGTGGATGCCTCGAAGAGGAACTGCGCGACGAGCTCTTCATGGCCGTCTTCGAGGTCCACGCCGTCGTGGAGGTGCACGGCCTGCGCCCAGGCGGTGAGCTCCGCACGGGCCACCGCGCCGCCGACGGCCCTGGCCAGCACGGCCTCGACGGCGGCGCGGTCCACGACGGCGCGGGCCGACGGGTCGGTGCCGCGTGCGGCTCGCACGAGGTCGTCGAGGTTCCCGCGCAAGGTGACGAGGTCTTCCAGCGCTGCGTTCGGGTTGGCGTTCACGCCGCTCATCCTGCCCGATCGGAGCGGCCCGGCGGGGCGGCCGCGGTCGCCCGGATGCGGCGGCTGGAGTGGCGGTCGGTCGGGCGCGAGGTGAAGCTCCAGGTGGACGACGCCGGCGGCCCGGACCGCTCGCGCCGGCCGCAGATTCCTCCGACCTTCAGAGGCGTTCTCCCATGGCCAAGATCCTTTTCGTGCTGACCGGAGCGAGCTACTGGACGCTCAAGAACGGCCACCGGCACCCCACCGGCTACTGGGCCGAGGAGTTCACCAGCCCGTACGGCGTGTTCACCGGGGCCGGCCACGAGGTCGCCGTCGCCACCCCGGGCGGTGTCGTGCCCGTCTGCGACACGATGAGCCTGCGGCCGAGCTTCACCGGGGGCGAGGAGGCGTCCGTCCGGCAGGAGGGCGTCATCGAGGAGGCCGAGCAGCTCCGGCACGCCCTCGCGATCAAGGACGTGGACCTCGGCGGCTACGACGCGGTCTACTACCCGGGCGGCCACGGGCCGATGGAGGACCTCTGGCGCGATGCCGATTCCGGGCTGCTGCTGAGGAGGGCGCTCGCGTCCGGGAAGCCGCTCGGCCTGGTCTGCCACGCCCCGGCGGCGCTGCTCGCCACCCGGGACGAGCGGGGCGGCACGCCGTTCGCCGGCTACCGCGTCACCGGGTTCACGAACGACGAGGAGGCGGGCGTCGGTTTCGCCGACCGGGCCAGGTGGCTCATGGAGGACGAGGTCAGGAACCTGCCCACGGACTACTCGCGCGGCCCGATGTGGGAGCCGTACACGGTGGTCGACCGCAACCTGTACACCGGCCAGAATCCGGCGTCCTCCGGCCCGCTGGCCACGATCATGCTGAAGGCCCTCCCCGGGGGCGGGTAGTCAGGACGGGCCGGCGGCGCCCTCGACGTTGGCCAGCATGGTGCGCAGCACCTTGAGGGCGGCCACGTACTCCTCGTCGCTGATGCCCCGGTGGACCACGGCGCGCGTCTCGGTGGCCAGTTCGCGCAGGCGCAGTCGGGCGCTCTCCCCGGGGTCGGTGAGGTGCAGGCGCCGGTCGTCGTCGGTGCGGAGCCAGCCGCGGTGGAGCAACTGGTCGACGGCGCGGGCGATTTCGTGCGGCCCGTCGGCGAGGTGGGTGAGCTGTGCGGCGACTTCCTCGCGACTCGGCGCGGTGGGGCCGCCGTTGACGCGATTGAGCACCCAGTACTGCGGCTGGGTGGCGTCGATCCTGGCCATGGCGTCGCGCAGCTGCCGGGTGACGGCCGCGTGGGTCAGGCCGCACCAGTAGCCGATCGGCTGGGTGGCGAGCGTGTCGTCGGTGGCGGCAGGGTTCGCGGGCGCCTGGTCGGTGCGGGGTGCCGTGGTCATGATCGTGACGCTACCGGCCTCCGGTGCGTCGGGCAACCATTTACATACATGCTGTCGGTATGTATGTTCGGGAGCCGCCGGCCGGGCCGGCCGAAGGAGGGGGCGAGTCGTGCGCGCAATGCAGCAGACCGAGTGGGGTGACCGCGCGTCCATGGCGCTGGTCGAGATGCCGACGCCGGAGCCGGTGTTCGGCGAGGTGCTGGTCAGGGTGGTCGCCGCCGGGGTCAACCCGGTGGACGTGTACACCCGTCAAGGCACCGCGTACAACCGGGTGTTGGAGCTGCCGTTCGTCAACGGCTGGGACGTCGCGGGCGTGGTGGAGGAGGTCGGCTACGGGACGACCCGCTTCCGGGTCGGCGACCGGGTGTTCGGCATGCCGTGGTTTCCGCGCGCGGCCGGTGCGTACGCCGAGTACACCGCCGCGCCGGCCCGTCACTTCGCCCGCATGCCGGACGGGTTGGGCTTCGCCGAGGCCGCCGCGCTGCCGCTGGCCGGGCTGACGGCGTGGCAGATGCTGACCGAGGTCGCCCGGGTGGAGCCCGGTCAGCGGGTGCTGGTGGCGGGCGCGGCGGGCGGCGTGGGGCACCTGGCCGTCCAGGTCGCGAAGGCGCTCGGGGCGCGGGTGATCGGTACGGCCCGGGCGGCCAAGCACGCGTTCCTGGCCGGTCTCGGGGTGGACGAGGCGGTCGACCGCACCGTCACGGACGTGCCCACCGCGGTGCGCGACGTGGACGTGGTGGTCCAGATGTTCGGCGGCCGCTCGGGGCTGCGGGCGCTCGAATGCCTGCGGCCGGGCGGCATCCTGGTCAGTGGCCAGGCGGCCTGGACGCCCGGGCTGCACGAGCGGGCCGCCGAACTCGGCGTGCGCGCCGCCGGATACCTCGTCGACCCGGACGGCGCGGGCCTCGACGCGCTCGCCGACCTGGTCCGGAACGGGCGGCTGAAGGTGCACGTCGACCGCCGCTTCCCGCTGGCGCGGGCCGCCGAGGCGCACCGCGTGGTGGCGGAGGGCCGCACCGTCGGCAAGGTCGTGCTCGATGTCGCCGAGCCGGTCGGGGCCGGACGATGACCTGGCATCCCCGAGAGGAGCGCGAGGTGTCCGTGCCGCGATCGGCGGCGGAGGTCGTCCGGGCCTACGCGGAGGCCAAGAGCCGCGGCGACGTCCCGGCGGCGTTGACGGCCTGCCATCCGGACGTCGTCTTCGAGACCGTCCCCTTCCAGGCCGTCGCGCGCGGAGTCGCGGAGGCCGCACGGCAGTTCACGGGCTTCCTGCGGGCGTTCCCGGACTACCGGGTGGAGCTGGAGTACCTGAACGAGGCCGCCGGCGGCCTGGTGGTCGGCGCCGGCACCGTCCGGGCGACCATGGCCGGGCCGCTGGCCGGGATCGAACCCACCGGCCGGACGTACGCGCTGCCGTTCGCCTGCCACTGGCGGGTGTGGAACGGGCTGATCGCGCACGAGCGGTTCTTCTTCGACCTGAACCAGATGTGCGAGCAGCTGGGCCTGTCCACCGACGCCGCCGGGGCCCGGTTCGCCGCCTGGCGGGAGCGTTCCCAGGGGGTCCCGCGATGACGACGTACGTGCTGGTGCACGGGGCGTGGCACGGCGGCTGGTGCTGGCGGCCGGTGGCGGAGCGGCTGCGGGCGGCGGGGCATCAGGTCTTCACGCCGACGCTGACCGGCCTCGGCGAGCGGGCCCACCTGTTCGACCCCGGGATCGGGCTGCGCACCCATGTCGAGGACGTGCTGGGCGTGTTGCGCGCCGAGGAGCTGCGGGAGGTCGTCCTGGTCGGGCACAGCTACGCCGGTCTGGTGGTCCGCGAGGCCGCCGACCGGATGCCCGAACGGGTGGACCGCCTGGTCATGGTCGACGCCTGGGCGGGCCGCGACGGGCAGTCGCTGGCGGGCCTGGCGCCGGGCTGGTTCGTCGACTGGCTCGACGCGGCGGCGGTGGACGGTTCGGTGCCGGCCCCGCCGCCCGCCACGGTCGGCGTGACGGACCCGGAGCAGGCCCGCCGGCTCGAACCCCGGCTGACCCCGCACCCGCAGCGCACCTTCCACGACCCCACCCGCCTGTCCGGAGCCGTCGACGCCCTCCCGTGCCACGCCGTCCTCTGCACCCCCGGCGGCCCGATGCCGTTCCCCCGCATCGCCGAGCAATTCGGCTGGCAGGGCGTCGAGTTGCCGGTCGGCCACGACGCGATGGTCACCGCCCCGGAGGCCCTGGCCGACCTCCTCGCCGAACGCTGTCCACGGTGACCTTCTGCGGCCGGGGTCGTTGCCACGGTGCCGCACTTCGAACCCCTGGGGGGAACCATGGACAGGACACCGACCGGCGACGGAACGCGAAAGTGGCGCGAACACGCGGCCCGCATCAGGGCCGTGGCAGGTGACGTGGCCGCCGGGGCGGGCCACGTCGGCACGATCGCGAAGAAGGTGCAGACCGTCTTCGCCGCCGTCGTGGTCATCGTCATTACCGTCGAGGCCCTGACAGACCTCTTCCCGTCCCGCAACAGCGGCGCCGGAACCACCTGACGCGCCCGTCACGCCCGCTCGGCCACCGCCGGGCGGGCCTGGGCCGGGAGGCGGGTCGCCCGGGCCCGGGCCCAGTGGGCGAGGGTGAGGGCGAGCGTCACGGCGACGGCCAGTGACTGCGGCAGGGCGTCGGCCGTGCCGCTGCGCAGGACCGCCGAGAACGGGAGCGCCAGGACGGGGACGGCGACGGCCGGGCCGGCGGCGTACCAGGCGGTGAACAGCACGACGGCGCTGCTGCCGCCCGCCCCGGACGAGCGGTAGAGCAGGTCGCGGCGGGCCGCGCCGCGGCAGGCGTTCACCAGGCCGGCGGCGACCAGCGGCGGCACGGCGGCGGGTACCAGCCAGGCGGCCGCCCCGCCGCCGAGCGCGAGCACCGCCGCCGATCCCGCCGTGGCCAGGACGAGCCCGAGGACGGTGGGCACCACGGCGTGGCGCAGCATCAGGCCGGCGAACGGGTACGGCGACCAGGACGCCCGGCGGACGTCGTCGGTCTCCACCCGCGCGGGCTCCAGGAGTTGGGCGACGGCGAGGTAGCCGAAGGCCAGCGCGAGGACGGTCACGGCCCAGGACGCCACGCCCGGGGTGTCGCCGGCCGGCACCGCGCAGAGCACGGCGGGGACGGTCAGCAGGACGGCGCGCCCGAGCCGGGCGGGTGCGCGAAGCAGCGCGAGCGCGTCCCGCCAGTACAGGATCAGCCAGGGCCGGCGGGGTGCGGGCAGCCGGACCCGGAACTGCCGGCCGCCGGACGCGCCGTTCACGGCGAGTCGTGCGGCGCGCGGTTCGACCGTCCGCAGCGCGGCCAGCACCCCGGCCGCCGTCCGGGCGCGTTCGCGCAGCAGCGGCAGCGGGAGGGTGGCGGCGGCCCGGTCGGCGAACAGCAGGGCGGCGGCGGCCGACGCGGTCAGCAGGACGGCGGCGAGCAAGCCGCCCGGGGCGGCGGCGGGCGTGGGGGCGAGGGCGGCGAGGGCGGCCCAGCCCCACGGGCCGGACCACATCTCGACGCGTTCCAGCCACCGGACGGGGTGCCCGGCGACGGCCAGCGCGCTCTGTGCGGCGAGGGCGAGGATCAGCACGGTCGCCCAGGGGGTGAGCCGGCGCGCCCAGTGCGCGGCCCGGGGGTCGTGCTGCACCAGCAGGCCGGCGCAGACGCCGAGCAGCGGCAGGCAGACCGCGCCGACCAGGCACCAGCCGAGGGCGGCGGGCAGGCCTACGCGGACGGTCAGGCCGAGCGCGACCATGCCGGCGACGGCGGCGACCAGCCCGGGGAAGACCGCGAGGCCGCAGGACAGCCACAGCCACGGCCGCAGGACGGGCCGTTGCCGGACGGGGTGGGCGAGCAGCCAGTCGGTGGTGGCGCGGGGCGGCACGACCGGTCCGCGCCACAGTCCGTCGCGGACGGCGAGCAGCACGGTGGCGAGGCCGGCGGCGGCGATGCCGGCGGGCATCGCGGCGAGCAGGTCGGGTCCGTGTCCGGTGTAGTCGGCGCCCAGCGAGGCGTGCACGAAGAGGCCGAGGCTGGGCAGGCCGCCCCACATCACCACGATCAGCACGGTGCAGTAGAGCGCGAACGCGGCCTGCTTGGCCCGGCTGCGGCGGTGCGGTGCGCGCAGGGCGCGCAGCAGCGCGAGCGCCTCGTCGGTCCAGTCGTCGTCGGCCGTCCACTCCTCGGGCGCCGACTCGGCCACCGTCCCGGCCACCGTCTCGCGGCTCATCGGTTGCCCGCCGGTGCGCCGGGGGTGTCCTCGGCGCCGAGGACGGTGTCGGGCGGGCCCTGCCGGAGGACCCGTCCGTCCTCCAGCACCATCACCCGGTCGGCGACGTCGCGGGCCAGGTCGGTGTGGTGGGTGACCAGCAACACCGCGACGCCGTCGGCGAGTTCGGCCTTCAGCAGGTCGGCGAGCCGTCGTCGTGCCTCCGGGTCGAGGCGCTGTTCGGGTTCGTCGAGCAGCAGCAGGTCGCGGGGGCGGACCAGGGCGCAGGCCAGCAGCAGGGCCTGGTGCTGGCCGGAGGAGAGGGCGGAGGGCAGGGCGTCGGCCCGTTCGGTGAGCGCGCGCATCTCCAGGACCTGTTCGACCCAGTCGGCGGCGTCGGCGACGCCGTGGGCGACGGCGACCAGCAGCAGGTGTTCCCGCACCGTCAGGTCGGGGTAGCAGGCGACGGTGTCGCCGACGACGGCGACCCGGGCCCGGATCCGGGGGTCGTTCTCGTTCATCGCCAGGCCGTCGAACCGGACGGTTCCGGCGGTCGGCAGGTCGCGGCCGGCGGCGATCCGCAGCAGCGTCGACTTGCCGGAGCCGTTGTGTCCGAGCAGCGCCACGCACTCGCCGGCCGCCAGGTCGAGGTCGACGGGGTGGAGCACCTCCCGGGCGCCGTACGACCGGCTCACGCCGGTGAGTCGCAGCAGTGCCGGGCGCGCGGCGGGGCGCGGCGCGGCGGAGTTGTTGGCCATGGGGGCGACGCCTCTCGACGAGTGGATCGCCCAAGTATGGCCCGCTCCCCCACGCCACGTTCGGGCCGCCCCCGCGCGGTCGGGCCGGGTGGCCGACCGCGGCGGGCCGAGCTCCGGCCGGTCGCCGCGCCGGCGCCCGGAGCGGCGGATCGGCATGGCCCCGGCGGCCTGGCGCAGCGCCCGCGCCCGCCGCCCGACGGCGGGACGCTGAGCCGCGCTCAGTCCCGGAGCAGCACCAGCTCGTTCTCGATCGCGGACTCCTCGCCCGGCACCGGTGCGCTGTGCCCGCTGCGGACGAAGCCGAGCTTGCGGTAGAACGCCTCGGCGCGTTCGTTGTCCTGGTGCACGTACAGCCGGACGCGGGAGATCGCGGGCTCGTCGAGTGCGTGCGCCCAGGCGATCGCGGCGTCGAACAGGGCGCGGGCCAGTCCGGTGCCGCGCTGCTCGGGGCGGACGAACACGCCGACCAGGTGGGCCTGGTCGACCTCGATCCGCCCGCCGAGGACGTCCTGCCGGCCGGCCCGTTCGATCATCACCGTCACCGACCCGTCGAGGCCGCCGTCGGGCCGCTCGGCGACGAACTGCTGGGTGATCAGCTCGCCGCGCGCTCCGGCGGCGCGCTGCTGCCAGATCTCGTCGGGCCTGGCGGCGGCGTTGTCGTAGGTCTCCAGGAAGGCGATGTGGGCGACCGGGTCGCGCAGGGCGTCCAGCCGGAGCTGCTTGGTCTGCTGCCAGTCCTCGACGGTGGTGGTGCGGATGACGTGTTCCATGGGCGTGATCTTCGGCGAGCCGCGCGGACGCGGGCAACCCGTTTACCGCGCCGGGCTCGCCCGGAGGGGCTCGGGCAGCTCCATGGTGGCGACGTCCTGGCCGAGCCGCAGCATCCGGTCGAGGAGCCATCGCCGGCCGAGCAGGGCGTCGCGGGTGCGCAGGCCGGCGGTGGTGCGCGGGGCGAGGAACGGGCCGGTGCGGTCGCCGCCGCGCTGGCAGCGTTCTGCGTAGGGGCGCACGGTCTGCTCGTAGCGGGTGAAGGCGGCGCGGTGGTCGCCGTCGGCGCGGGCGAGTTCGGTGGCCAGGACGTACGCGGCGACCAGCGCGGTGCCGGTGCCCATGCCGCCGATGGTGGCGCCGCAGGCGGCGTCGCCGAGCAGCGCGATCCGGCCGGTCGACCAGCTGGGCACGTCGGCGCGGCTGATCGAGTCGAAGTAGAGGTCGTCGGCGTCGCGCAGGCCGTCCAGCAGCTGCGCCACGGGGCCGCCGAGGTCGGCGAAGCGCTGCCGCAGCAGGGACTTGAGGGCGTCGGTGTCGTGCCGGTCGTGGTCGAGCCGCGGTGCGGCGAACAGCAGGAACGCCCCGGCGCGGCGCGGGTCGCGGGGGTCGGCGCCGGCGGCGGCGAGCCGGCCGGGGGTGTTGACGCCGGTGCTGCCGGCGGGCAGGCCGAGCCGGTTGGGGAACTGCCAGGTGGCGGCGTAGTAGCCGAGGTGGCGCACGTAGTCCTGTTCGGGTCCGAAGGCGAGGGCGCGGATCCGGGAGTGCAGGCCGTCGGCGCCGATCACCAGGTCGAAGCGGCGTGCGGGGCCGTGCCGGAACTCGACGTGCACGCCGCGGTCGTCCTGGTGGAGCGCGGTGACGGTGTCGCCGAACCGGTACTCGGTGGTGGATTCGCTGTGCCGGTACAGGAGTTGGGCGAGTTCGCCGCGCGGGATCTCGATCTCGCCGCCGGCGAATTCGGCGGGCAGGCGCAGCCGGACGCGGCCGTGCCGGTCGGTGAAGGTCATCGGGCTGCCGCCGGTGTCGAGCGCGCGGAGCTCGTCGAGCACGCCCATCCGCCGCAGCACCGTCAGGTGGGTGGGGCCGCGGAAGTCGACGGCCTGCCCGCCGGGCCGCAGCGCGGGGGCGAGTTCGACGACGGTGGGGCGGTGGCCGTGGCGGCCGAGCCAGTGGGCGAGCGCCGGTCCGCCGATGCCGGCGCCGGAGATCAGGATCTGCACGGTTGTCTCCCCCTCGGAGCTGTTCCGACGGGCCCTCCCCGGGCCCGGAGCAAAAAGTGTGTCTCGCGGACACTGTTTGCTGCTGTGTACGGTAGACGCAGTTTCTGTTCGGGCGCAAGCGTCCCGACGCGGCATCAGGGAGGGCGCATGGGCGGGCAGTCGGAGCAGGACGCCGCGGTGCGGCTGCTGTGGGGCCCGCCGGCCCGCCCGACCCGGGGGCCGAAGCCGGCCCTCAGCCTGGAGGCGATCGCCCGGGCCGGGATCGAGATCGCGGACGCCGAGGGCCTGGCGGCGGTGTCCATGCAGCGGGTGGCGGGGCTGCTGGCCTACACCAAGATGTCGCTGTACCGGTACGTCCCGGGCAAGGCGGAACTGATCGCGCTGATGGTCGAGCACACCGTCGGCGAGCCCCCGCCGCCGAGCCCGGCCCCCTGGCGGGCGCAACTCGCCGACTGGGCGCACCGGATGGCCGCGCTGTTCGCCGCCCACCCCTGGGTGCTGGACGCGCTGTCCGCCGGGCCCCGGCTCACCGGCCCGCGCGAACTGGCCTGGCTGGAACGGGTGGTGGCGGCCCTGGACGGCCACGGCCTGAGCGGCGCGGAGCGGATGGACGCGGCCGTGCTGCTGGTCGGCCACGTCCGGGCGATCGCCGCCCAGCAGCGGCAGTCCCGCGCGGGCTCGCCGGAGGCGGAGCTGCTGCGCGCGCTCGGCGGGCTGGTGACGGAGCACGCGGAGCGCTACCCGGCGCTGGCCGCCGCGATGGCCGAGCCGGGCGGGGGCCGCGACAACGCCCTCGACTTCGGCATCGAGCGGATCCTGGACGGCCTGGCCGCCCTGATCGAACGCCGCCGCCCGGACGACCCGGCCTGACGGAGCGTCAATTCCCTTTGTACCTCGACTGTTCGTCCCCCGGCCGGGGCGGGGTGGGGCGACCGCTGTTCGCTCGGGCATCATCGACGCCATGAGCGACACGCATCCCGACCCGCTGGCCCGGCTGTGGCAGGACTTCCTCACCCTGCCCTTCCCGCGCAGCTGCTACCGGCAGGCCCCCGCCGGCGAGGACCTGGTCCTGCTCGACAGCCACCTGGCGGGCTGCGTCTCCGCCGCTCTGACCGGCCCCCTCGACCAGCGCCGCCACCAGGCCCTGCGCAACGGCATCGCCACCGTGCACCGCATCCTCCCCGAGCTCGCCGAGGACGCCGAGGCCCGCGAGTACTTCACCCGCCTGTGCGAACTCGCGGTGCTGGCCGACGAACGCTGAGCCCGGCCGGGCGCCGCGCGGCCGCCCGAAACCGCTCGTCCGGCGCGGCGTCCGCGTGTTTGGATGCCCGGCATGAACCGTTCCTTCGACGACCTCCTCGCCGAGGCCGAGTCCGCCCCGGTCGACGGCTGGGACTTCTCCTGGCTGGACGGCCGTGCCACCGAGCAGCGGCCCTCCTGGGGCTACCAGCGGCTGCTGGGCGAGCGGCTGTCCGCGGCCTCGGCGGCGCTGGACGTGCAGACCGGCGGCGGCGAGGTGCTGGCCGGCGCCGGGGCGGCGAACTTCCCGCGCACCATGGTCGCCACCGAGGGCTGGCCGCCGAACGCGGCGAGGGCGACGCGCCTGCTGCACCCGCTCGGCGCGGTGCTGGTGGCCGCCCCCGAGGACGCGCCGCTGCCGTTCGCGGACGGCGCCTTCGACCTGGTGACCAGCCGTCATCCCGCCACCGTGCACTGGCCGGAGCTCGCCCGGGTGCTCGCCCCCGGCGGCAGCTACTTCGCGCAGCACGTCGGCGGGCGCACCAACGTCGAGCTGAGCACGTTCTTCCTCGGCCCGTTCGAGGTCGGCGACGACCGCGAGCCCGAGGTGGAGGCGGCGCGGGCCCGGGCGGCCGGGCTGGAGGTGGTGCAGTGCCGCAACGAGCGGCTGCGGCTGGAGTTCTTCGACGTCGGCGCGGTGGCGTGGTTTCTGCGCAAGGTGATCTGGACGGTGCCCGGCTTCTCCGTCGACCGCCACCGCGAGCGCCTGCGCGACCTGCACGAACTGATCGGCCGCGAAGGGCCGTTCGTCTCCACCATGTCCCGCACCCTGATCGAGGCCCGCAAGCCCTGAGCGCCCCGCTGCCTTCCCCCCGCAGGACCACTTTCCGCGCCGCGCCCTCCTCCCGGCGGCGGATGCCGCGCGGGCGGCGCAGCGGTGAGGCTGTCGGGCGACGAACCCCTTCCGACCGGAACGTCTGTCGAAGGAGATTCGTATGAAGAGCTACCGATCCGCGAGCTACCGATCCGCGAGCTGCCGATCCGCGCTGCGCCTGGCCGCGTCCCTGGTCGTGGCGGGCGCCTCGGTGTTCGCCCTCGCGCCGGCGGCGGGTGCGGCGCCGGTGCCGCAGCGGGGCGCGCTCCAGCAGGGCCTGGACGCCCTGACGACGCGGGCCGGTGCGAGCGGCGCGGTCGCCGAGGTGCGCGACCACGGGCGTACGGTGTGGCGCGGCACCTCGGGCGTCGCGGACCTCGCCACGGGGCAACCCGCGCCGGTGGAAGGGGAGTTCAGGGCGGGCAGCGTCACCAAGACCTTCGTCGCCACCGTCCTCCTCCAGCTGGTCGCCGAGCAGCGCCTCGGCCTGGAAGACCCGATCGAGCGCCACCTGCCGGGCCTGGTCCCGAACGGCGCGGGCATCACGGTCCGCCAGGTGATGAACCACACCGCCGGGCTGTTCGACTTCCTGGAGGACCCGCGGTTCGCGTACGAGTCCGAGGACGCGCTGCGCCGGCTGCTCGCCACCGACCGGTGGCAGACCTTCACGCCCCGCGACCTGATCGCCGTCGGCGTCTCGCACGACCCGTACTTCGCGCCCGGCCGGGGCTGGCACTACTCGAACACCGACTACCTGGTGCTCGGCGAGCTGATCGAGCAGGTGACGGGCCACGACTGGCGCACCGAGGTGGACCGCCGCGTGCTCCGGCCGCTCGGCCTGCGGCACACCTTCCTCCCGGGCACCGCCACCGCCGTCCCCGGCCCGCACAGCCACGGCTACCTGGCGCTGTCCGACGGCCCCGCCGACATCACCGAGCTGAACCCGTCGATGGCGGGCGCCGCAGGCGAGTTGATCTCCACCACCGACGACCTGGCCCGCTTCCACGCGGCCCTGCTCGGCGGCCGCCTGCTCCCGCCGGCCCAGCTCGCCGAGATGACCACCACCGTCGCGGCCGACGAACAGCCCCCCACCCGCTACGGCCTGGGCCTGATGCAGCTGCGCCTGTCCTGCGGCGACGTCTGGGGCCACCCGGGCGGCATCCACGGCTACGTCACCTACCTCTTCGGCACCCGCACCGGCACCCGCCAGCTCGCCGTCTCGGCCAACCCCTACGACCCCGACAAGGGCGCCGAGTTGACCCCGGCCGTCCTCACCCTGATCGACCTGACCTTCTGCGGCCCCACCCCCACCTCCTGACCGACCCGTCGCATACGGCCGCCCCGCCCGGGGCGGCCCCCGTCGTGCCCGGCACGGCCTCGCGGCCTGTCGGCGCCGCTACGGCGCCTGAGTGGGGCGGGGGGCCGGGACGCGCAGGGCGAGGAGGGCGACGTCGTCGTCGTTGTCCGGGGGGCGGACTTCGTCGAGGAGGCGTTCGCAGAGGGCTTCGAGGGTGTGGTGGGCGAGTGCGGCGGCGTGGCGGCGCAGGCGGTCGAGGCCGGGGCCGACGCCGGCGGAGCGGGATTCGACCAGGCCGTCGGTGTAGAGCAGCAGGGTGCAGCCCGGCGGCAGCCCGACGCTGCCGCGGCCCCGGGTGAGCGGGACGCCGGTGCCGAGCAGCACGCTGTGCGGGGCCTTGAGGTACTCGGCGCGGCCGTCGTGGGTGATCAGCAGCGGCGGCGGGTGCCCGGCGTTGGTCCACTCCCACTGCCAGCCGTCGTCCGGGTCGTGGGTGAGTCGGCCCAGGACGAGGGTGGCGGAGGACAGGTCGGTGGCGCGGGCCATCGCGTGGTCGAGCTGGTCGAGGACGCTCGGCAGGTCGCGTTCGGACCAGGCCAGGGCGCGCAGCATGTTGCGCAGTTGGGCCATCCGGGCGGCGGCCTCCAGGTCGTGGCCGACCACGTCGCCGATCACCAGGCCGGTGGCGTCGCCGGGCAGGGTGAACGCGTCGTACCAGTCGCCGCCGACCTGGGAGGCGTCCGGCGCGGGCAGGTAGCCGGCGTGCAGTTCGACGCCCGGCACGTCGGGGAGGCGGGGCAGCAGGTGGCGCTGCATGGTCTCGGCGACCCGGCGCTGGCGCTGGTAGAGCCGCGAGTTGGAGATCGCCAGGCCGGCCCGCCGGGTGATGTCCTCCAGCAGTGACAGGTCGCGGGTGTGGAAGGGCACCGGGTTGGCCGCGCGCCCCAGGGTGAGGGCGCCGAGGACCTCGCGGGCGCCGCGGATCGGGGCGATCGCGGCCGAGTGCATGCCGGTGGCGGCGAACAGGTCGTGCTGGACCACGGCGAGCCCGGAGTCCGGCTCGCCCTCGTAGACCTGCGGCCCGACCAGGGACGCGGCGCTCCCGCGCAGGGCCCGCGACAGCGGCAGCGGCGACTGCGCGGTGACGGCGGGGATCGGGCCCTCCAGCTCCGGGTGCCGGACGACCTCGCCGTCGCGGTCCTCGACGACGCGGGTGCGGCGGATGTCGCCGCCCTCGGCGATCAGGTCCACCACCATCCAGTCCGCCAGCCTCGGCAGCACCAGGCGGGCCAGCCGGTCCACCATCTCCTGTTCGTTCATCGTCGAGGTCAGCGAGGTGGTGGTCTCGGCGAGCAGCGCGAGGCGTTCGAGCTGCGGCAGCGCCCCGGCGGCGTCCGGGTCCTCCGCGCGGCCGGGGTGGAACAGCACCAGGGTGCCCGCGCCGCCCGGCACCGGCTGGGGGGTGGCCGTCCAGCGCACCGCCAGCAGCCCACCGTCGCCGCGCGCGAACCACACGCCCGCGCCGCTGCACGCGGCGCGCGACAGCACCGCGTCCATCAGCGGGCACAGCGCCCGGGGGCCGGTGTTCCCGCTCGCGTCGCGGTGCAGCAGCTCGTGGTGGTCGCGGCCGAGCACGTCCGCGCCGGTGAGCCGCAGCAGCTCCAGCGCCCGGTCGTTGACGGCGACGATCCGTCCGGCCTCGTCCACCAGGTAGCCGCCGAGGTCCCCGACCGCCGGCACCGCGCCCGGCCCGGGCGCGGCCGATCCCTGCCCTCGCACTGAACCTGCCCTCCGCCTGAGACGTAGCACGCCGGGCCAGTAGATCACGCACCGCCGCTCCCCGGGAACGGCGGCCGGTCCCGGGCCGGGGCCTGCGCGGTGTCTCCACGAATGGCCCCCGGCCCGCGGACGAGCCGTCGGGCGGTCTCTCAGGCGGGCTTGATGCCCGGGTTGCCGGCCTCGGTGACGAAGGACGCGGCGGTGAGCAGCGTGCCGCCGGGGCGGGTGATGTGGCTGACGGCGCGGAAGTCGGCGCGGGCGTGCTGGCGGTCGAGGGTGACCACGGTGTAGCCGCGCCGGCCGTCGTAGAACTTCATGTGCGGGTTGGCGGCGGTCAGCGTCGCCCAGTTGGACGGGTGGGCCGCGCCGTCGCCGTCGCTGCTGATCGAGGTGCCGACGAACTCGACGCCCACGGTGCGGGAGTTCGGGTCGTCGAAGTTCCGCTTGACGTCGAGCGCGTAGGCCACGTGGACGTCGCCGGTGAGCAGCACCAGGTTCTTGACGCCGGCCTGTTCGACGGCGGTCAGGAAGCGCTCGCGGGCGGCGGGGTAGCCGTCCCAGGCGTCCATGGAGAGCTTGGAGCTGGCGGCGGTGGTGTTCTTGCGGCGGGAGAACACCACCTGCTGCGGCACCACGTTCCACAGCGCCTTGGAGTGCCGCAGCCCGTCGGCGAACCAGCGTTCCTGGGTGGCGCCCATCAGGCTGCGCTTCGGGTTGTCGGACTCGGGGGTGGGGTACTGCCAGCCGTCGCCGTTGGCCTGGTCGTCGCGGTACTGGCGGGTGTCGAGGATGTCGAACTGCGCGAGCTTCCCGTACTGGAAGCGGCGGTAGAGGGTCAGTTCGGTGCCGTTGGGCTTGGGCATCCGCAGCGGCTGGTTCTCCCAGTAGGCGCGGTAGGCGGCGGCGCGGCGGGCGATGAACGGGGCCGGGTCCTGGTTCTTCTCGGGGACGCCGGCGGCGTAGTTGTTCTCGACCTCGTGGTCGTCCCAGGTGACGTACCAGGGGTGGGCGGCGTGCGCGGCCTGCAGGTCGGGGTCGGCCTTGTAGAGCGAGTAGCGCAGCCGGTAGTCCTCCAGCGTGGCGGTCTCGTGGCCGAGGGCGGCGGGCAGCACGCGGTCGGTGTACTTGCGGTCGCCGCCGGCGGAGTCGATGGCGTACTCGTAGATGTAGTCGCCGACGTGGAACACCGCGTCGAGGTCCTCGTCCGCGAGGTGGCGGTAGGCGGTGAAGTAGCCGTCCTCGTACGCCTGGCAGGACACCAGCCCGATCTTCGTACTGTCCAGCTTGCGGCCGTGCGAGGGGGCGGTGCGGGTGCGGGCGACGGGGCTGCTCCACTGGCCGACGGTGAACCGGTACCAGTACGCGCGGCCCGCCTCCAGGCCGTCCGCGTCCACGTGCACCGACCAGTTGAACTCGGCGTGCGCCCGTGCGGTGCCGCGCCGTTCGACGCGGCGGAACCGCTCGTCCCGGGCGATCTCCCAGCCGACCCGTATGTTCCCGGTCGGCGGCAGCCCCGCGCCCGGCTCCAGCGGGCGCGGCGCGAGCCGGGTCCACAGCACCACGGCGTCCGGCAGCGGGTCGCCGGAGGCGACGCCCAGCGTGAACGGGTTCTCGGTGAGGACGCGCGGCGCGAGCTCGTTCTCCTCGGCGGACGCGCTCGGCAGGTTGACGCCGAACGCGAGCGCGGCGGCGGCCGAGGTGACGGTCAGGAACCGCCGCCGGTCGAGCCGGGCGGCGGCGGCCCGCAACTGCTGGTCGGGCGTGGGACGGTCGGCACTGCTGCTCATCGGACGGGCGCCTTTCGCTGGACGGGCGGGTGTGCGAAGCACATCCGACCCGTCCCGGTGGTCCGCCCGTGGTCATCGCCCCGGCAAACGAATGATCATCTGATGGCAAAATCGTGAAGGCAGCCGTCACTGGTCGACGGTGAACACCACCGCCCGCCCGCCCTCGGCCGCGCGCCGGTAGAACTCCCGCAGCTCCGGCAGGAAGCACACCGTGTACCCGAGGTCCTGCTCGCCCCGGACGCCCTGGTAGTCCTCGAACTCCAGCTCCGCGTACCGCTTGCGCAGCCACCCCTCGTCGACCTGCTCCAGCGCCGCCGCCACCGCCCGCACCTGCTCCGGGTCCACGTAGCAGACCACGTAGTCCTCACCGTCGTGCAGCGGCCGCCCGCCCAGGATCACGTGCGACAGCGGGAACTCCCCGTTCCCGTACTCCAGCCGACCGTCCGTCAGGCAGCGGTGCAGCGCGTCCCACGCCTTGTCCACCTCGCACAGCCACGGCTCGTCCCAGCGCTCCTCCACCTCCTCCACCAGCGCCAGCACGCCCTCGTCCCCGCCGCACGCCACCAGCCGCGCCCGCTCGTCCGCCGCCAGCGCGAACAGCACTCCCCGACACGCCATTTCGACGCCTCCTCTCCGTACCGCAGACCCAAGCAGACGACACCGACACCCCGGCGCGGCCAGTTGCTCCCCTCCCTCCGACCGGGTCGTCACGGACGCCTCTACCGCGACCCGGCCCGCGCCCGCCTCCGGCCCCGCCCGGTCCGGCAGCCGCACCCCGACCTCCACCGAATCCGCGCACATGCACTTCTTCGCCTCCTACTCATGCGCCTCGTCCACTCCCGCCAGGCCGTCGACGAGCTCACCGCCCCTACCCGGAGCGGACCACCGCCCCCGGCCCGCACGAACAGTGACAGCAGGTCCGGCGGACGCCCCTCCGGAACGGGACAACCAGTCGGGCGCGGCCCGCGCCGCGGCCAGCCGCCGGTACGCTCCCCCGCATGAGCCTGTCAGCTGCCGATGTCGCCGCCGCCGGTGCGGCCTGGGTGTGGATGCCGGACGACGCCGAGGTCGTCGCGGAGCCGGAGTTCACCATGGTCCGCCTGCCCGAGTACGTCGCCTTCGACCTCTCGGTGGTCTCCTTCACCCCGACCCGCCCGCTCGACCGGGCGGTGGACGCGGTGGTGGCGCGGGCCCGGACGTTCGGGGTGCCCGCGCTCGACTGGCAGGTGCTGATCGGCGACCCGCCCGGCCTGCCCGCCGAACTGGCCGCCCGCGGCGGCCGGGTGAAGCTCGAACTGGAGATCCTGGCCGCCGACCTGACCGCCGGGCCGCCCCGCTCGAAGCCGCCGACGGCGGACGTCTCGGTGCGCTGGGCCACCGACGCCCCCACCGCCCGGCACGGCCTCGCCATCGAGGCCGCCGGCTTCCGCGGCGAACTCCCGCCCGCCGAACGGATCGAGGCGGTCGCGGCGAAGAACACCGGCACCGTCCCGGCCGGCCGGGGCGGCCTGCTGGTCGCCTACGTGGGCGACGAACCCGTCGGCACCGGCGGCGTCTCGATCGTCGACGGCGTCGCCCGCCTCTCCGGCGGCGTGGTCACCCCGCCCTGGCGGGGCCGCGGCGTGTACCGCGCGATCCTCGCCGCCCGCCTCTCCTACGCGGTGGCCCACGGCGCACACCTGGCCCTGGTCAAGGCCAACCCCACCACCTCCGGCCCGATCCTGCGCAGACTCGGCTTCACGTCCTTCGGCCCGGAGCCGGTCTACGCCGTCCCGCTGCACGAGCAACCGTCCTGACACCACCCGCCCGCCGACCCCCACCACAGCCACCGGACGCGGACTGCCTCGACCCGCCACCGCCCGGCCCGACACCCCGAAGGCACTCCCCCGCAGCCGCGCCGCACCGCCCGAAGGGCGAGCAGGACCGACACCCTGACCGAACCGACCCCCGCCCCAGGCACCCCAGCCCGCCCAACGAGGAACTTCCGCGCCCCTGACGGCATTCACAGCCGCCGCGCCCACAGCACCCCCGTCAGCATCGACAGGACGAACCCACCCGCCGCAGTCTCCGGCCACCCCGCCCGCACCCCCTGCTCGGGCTTGGGCAGCACCAGCAGGCCCGCCTTGGTGCCGAGCGTCGCCACCAGCGACTCCGCGGTGCGGCACCGGCCGTACGGGAACCGGTCCTGCTCGCCCGCCCCGAACCGGGCAGGCCCGCCGGACGGCGGCAAGTGCACGGCCGCCGTCGCGGCGGACCAGCTCGCGGGACGTCTGTCGGCGTACGTGTGAATGTGCTCAGCCACGTGCGAGTGAAAGTGCCCAGTTCCTGAGGTGCGGAGAGTTTTCGTTCGGCAGTCTGCTGTGTGGCCTGTTCGGGTGGCGGAGGGCGGCTGACGATGGTCTTGGATCCGCATCGATGGTTGGAACTCCGGCGGTTTCGCGGTCTGTTCGAGTCCGGGGCGATGAGCCTGTCGGAGATCTCGAAGGAGACCGGGCTGAACCGCCGCACGGTCCACAAGTACCTCTCCGCCCAAGGCCGGTCGCGCCGCCCCGCCGGATGTCGAACGGGCAGGCCCGCAACGGATGGTGGACGAGGTCGCGCCGCTGATCGACGCGATGCTGCGGTCCGAGATCCTGATCAAGGGGGCGGTCGTCCACGAGCGGCTGGCCAGCGAGTACGGGTTCACGGGCAACTACCAGCGCGTGAAGATCTACCTGCAGGAGGCCAGGCCCCGGATCGCCGAGGAGCTCGACATCAGCCCAGGCGAGCTGGCCGGCCTGCACCGCCGGTTCGAGGTCGTTCCCGGCGCCCAAGCCCAGGTCGACTGGGGCGACGAGGGCAAGGTCCTCGCCCACGTCGGATCCCGCGCGTCTACTCGTTCCACATGACGCTGTCGTACTCGCGCGACCCGTTCTGCTGCTTCACCATCAGCCAGGACCTCGCGACGTTCTTCGACTGCCACTGCCAGGCGTTCGCGCACTTCGGCGGGCTGCCGATGAGCATCGTCTACGACCGCACCAAGACCGTCGTCCGTCGGCACGTCGCTCCGGGCGAGGCTGTCCCACTCTCTCTCCCCGAGGCGGTGGCGTTCGCCGGCCACTACGACTTCGACGTGCTCGCCGCCTACCGGCCGCAGGGCAAGGGCCGGGTCGAGCGGCAGGTCGCCATCGTCCGTGACCACGTCCTGGCCGGCCGGGCGTTCTCCTCGATCGAGGAGCTCGACGCCGCGTTCACGGCCTGGGTGCCGCTGCGGCGATCCCGTGTCCACGGCACCCACGGGGAGTTCATCGGCCTACGCGCGGTCCGGGACCACATGGCTCTGCGGCCGATGCCGAGAACGCCCTACATCGTCACGCAGCGGCACCTGCGGCAGGTCGGCAAGGACTGCCTGGTCGCCTTCGACGCCAACCTCTACTCGGTGCCTGCCCGCAGGGTCCGTGCCCGTCGGCTGGTCGAGATCAGGGCCACGGAGTCCCAGGTGATGCTCCACGCCACTGTCCCCGACGCGAACGGCAACACACTGCTGGCCATCCATCCTCGGGCGGTGGGCCGCGGCACCCGCGTCGTCGACGAACGCCACCGGGACGGTCTGCCGAAGGGTGACACCCGCCGGGTCACCACGGGGGATGTCCTTCCCCGGCCCCGGCGCGATCGTTCCGCGGTCGAGGAGACCAGCCCGCTGCAGGCTCTGCTGAGCCCGGCCTCCGCCGCCCACGTCGAGGTCGGCCGCAGGCCGCTGTCGGTCTATGACGAGCTGACCGGAAACCGTCCCGTCACCACCAACTCCGCGACGAGGGAGTCCCGTTGAGCCAGCTGGTCGGCACCCGCATCCGCACCACGGCCGCCAAGCTCGGCCTGCCCCACCTCGCCGACGGCCTGAACCAGTACGCCTAGCGAGCGGACGAGGCGAAGATGGGCTACCTCGACTTCCTCGACCTCGTCCTGAGCGAAGAACTCGGCGTCCGCGACGACCGCCGCTTCCGCCAGAACCTGCGGCTGTCGAAGCTGCCACACCACAAGCGCTCGACGACTACGACTTCTCGTTCCAGCCCGAGCTCGACCCCCGCAAGATCAAGGACCTCGCCACCCTCTCCTTCGTTGAGGCCAAGGCCAAGGCTGCCCTGCTCGGGCCGCCCAGGGTCGGCAGACCCACCTTGCCGTCGCTCTGGCAGTTGCCGCCTGCCGGGCGGGATTCTCGATCTACTTCACCAGCCTCGACGACATGGTCGGACACCTCAAGGCAGCGGAGACCGCAGGCCGGCTGACCAGCAAGCTCCGCACCTACCTGCGGCCGAGCGTCCTCGTGGTCGACGAGGTCGGCTACCAGCCTCTCGAACGCGCCGAGGCGAACCTGGTCTTCCAGGTGATCTCCAAGCGCTACGAGAAGGGATCGATCATCCTGACCTCGAACAAGACCTTCAGCGAGTGGGGCCAGGTCTTCGGTGACGAGGTCCTCGCCACCGCCATCCTCGACCGGCTCCTCCACCACTGCGAAGTGGTCTCCATCAACGGACCCAGCTACCGGCTGAAAAACCGCCCCGCCGCCATCGAACGCGACAGCGAGGTGGCCTGACCCACACGCGCATTCGTCGCGTTGGAGGACCGGCTTCAACTGTTCGAGCCAGCTCATACGATCACCGGGTGACCGATGACGAGATCATTGAAGCCTTCCGAAGGATCGCCCGGGAACGGCAGGCGCCCCCGCCAGCCCCGCCGGAGGCCGTTGCCGAGGCGGAACGTGTCATCGGGTTCGCCTTCCCCACGCTTCTCCGGCGTCTCTACACGGAGGTGTCCAACGGCGGCTTCGGCCCTATCGACGGGGTCCCGCCAGTCGATGTGGGGTCGTGGCAGGAGCACATCGCAGTGCCCTACGAGAACGGGCCAGATCCCAGCGGGCGCATTCCTGCAGGTGTCGTGCCCCTCTACGACTGGGGCTGCACGATGTGGTCGATGATCGACTTCCGCGACCCGGACGGCGCGATGTGGTCCAACGCAGACGGAGACTGTTGGCGGCAAGGGATCACCTTCGCCCAGTGGCTAGTCGCCGCGATGGACGGAGAGTTGCGCTTCGCCTGGCCGGACGGGGTGCCCCCGGAGAGCGAATGGCACCGACCGAACGCACCGGCTGGTCAGCGGGAGCGCTAACGACAGCCGCTATCAAGCCTCCATCTTGCTGAGCACGTTCATCTGAACTGGGCTGAGCACTTCAACAAGTACGCGGACAACGTCGTGCGGGCCGATCGCCTCGCACCCGCCGACCGCCGCCAGCCCCGGCCACCCACGGCACGCCGTCGTCGAACACTGGATTAGCGCGGCAAAGGCCGTGTCCACCTTCGTCGGCGTCTCGCTTTCGGGGGCATTCGCCGAGCGCGGTCCGCCCGAGATTCTGTTCGGGTGTCTCGGTTGGCGGGCGTCGACGTTGCGACTCGGAATGCACTCTCGGGGGTGACGGCATGACGACGTCGATCGATCAGATCACCACCTTGGCGACGTTCGGTTCCGTCTGGGCTGTGCTGGCCGTTGGTCACAACGTCGCGGACCACGTACTCGGCCAGAGCGACCACCAGGCCGCGAACAAGGGTGCGCCGAGCGCCGAGGACGTGTCCGCCGGGGTGAGTCCGCGCCGGGGTTGGATGGCCTGCCTGGCACACGTCGGCCAGTACCACCTCGTCATGGCCGCACTTCTCGCCCTGGTATGGCTGTTCATCCCGTTCCCACTGTCCGTGACCGGGCTGGCCGCCGGCTTTGCGTGGTCGGCGGCCAACCATGCCGTGCTGGATCGACGTTGGCCGGTGCGGTGGCTGCTGCAGCACGCCGGCTCGCCGGACTTCGCCAACCTGCGGACGGCCGGGCTCAGTGGGATGTACTTGGCTGATCAAGCTCTGCATGCCTTGGCTCTGCTTGTCTCCGCGCTCCTGATCACCCGCTTGTGATTCCGCAGGTGTGACATCAGTGCCTGTCTGAACCCCAAAACCTGTCGCGGCGGCATCGGGCCGTCCGGAATGCTCGGCTCATGCGAGTGAATGCCGACGGGGTCACCCCCGTGCCGCGAATGTTGCTGATCAGCGAGTTCCTGCTGCAATCCGACTTCCAGGTCGAACTGGACGGGCCGGTGTTCGTCGCAGCGGGCGACCGGCTCTCGTATGAGGAGGGCAACGTCGTGGTGACCAGCCCCAATGGCGAGCGACGCAGGCACCCGGCCCGCGATAGTTACTGGATCTGCCGCCGCTGAAGCACGTATGCGCTCAGCGGCGGGGCAGGGAAATGACGCTCCTGGCATCGTCCCCCTGCCCCAGGCCGGGGGCCAGGGCGGGGAGTTCGCGGCTGAACGTACTTCTCTCGCGGCGGAGGCGCTGGAGCTCGTCGTCCTTGGCCGCGAGGGCGGACAGCCGCATTTGGTGGCGTTCCTTGAGCTGGTTGAACTCCCCATGGGTGCGGGCGAGTTTGCCGATGAGCCGCTGGTTCGGATCGCGCAACCGGGCGATGCGGGCCTCGCGCGGATCGGGCTGCTGACCAGCGGCCTGGGCGGCCGCCCGCCGCTTCTCGAACTCGTCCTTGAGGGGGCCCCAGGTCCGGTAGAGGGCGGCGCGGGAGATGCCCGCCTCGCGGGCGAGCGTCTTGACGTCGCAGGCGCCTCCGGGCGGGATCTGCCCGACCAACAGCCGGTCGATGGCCGCGCGGATGCGTCGTTCGACCTGGTCGCGCTGCTGGTGGCTGAGTGCCATGTCATCCGGCCCTTCCGGGTGCTTTGTCGATCTCCTGGAGGACCCGCATGGACCGCTCGTGCTCGGCCCGCATCCGTTCCTTCTCCCCGACCGGGATGCGGGGGCCGGCCAACAGGACGGCCCCGTTGTCGGCCGCGGCCTGCCGGACGGGACGGTGGACGAGGTGGTGGGTTGCCTGCGGGCAGCGAAAGCTGTCACACAGCCCGGCCAGTGGAGCCGCTGCGGATCTGGTGCCGGCGAGCTTGAGACACAGCGCCTTCGCCGGGTCCTCGAACCAGCAGTAGTTCGCCGCGGACAGGTGCAGCACCGACGCCTTCTTCTTCAGCAGCAACTCGACTTGCCGGTCGGTGACCACCTTCGCCGGACCCGGCTCATGGTCGGCCAGCTCGTCCTCGACGGCGCGGAAAGCCGCCAGTAGAGCGTCGGCTCCAGGGCCGACGGGCAGTTGTCCCTGTTCGAACTGCCGATAT
Source organism: Kitasatospora sp. NPDC004531 (assembly GCF_053602195.1). Taxonomy (NCBI): domain Bacteria; kingdom Bacillati; phylum Actinomycetota; class Actinomycetes; order Kitasatosporales; family Streptomycetaceae; genus Kitasatospora; species Kitasatospora sp. NPDC004531. The sequence goes on from NZ_JBSGDD010000019.1 coordinate 25,909, forward strand.
GCCTCGACAGTCCGCTTGAGCTTCTCCTTCGCCTCCTCCTTCTTCCATTCGTGGTGGAAGACGGCCTGCGCGCCGCCCGGCCGGCCGGCGTACCCCTCGCTGGTGGCCACCTGCAGGTGCTTGAAGTGGACCTTGGTGGCGAGCACGCCACCGGGACGGGCGGCCATCTCGACGGACAGCGTCCGCCGCAGGTTCCGGGGATGCACCGGCTTGTCGGGGATCGGCTCCAGGCCCATGCGTCGGCCAGCGGGCGAGGCGACCCACTGCCGGAGCCAGGTCATGGCCCCCTGGACTCGAAGCCGGGGAACTGCCCGAACAACGGCTGACCGGAGCCGACGTCGGTGAGCTGTTCGGCCAACGCGATGGCGCGTACGACTTCCTCGATGACAACCCACTCGTCGGCCTCGCCGCCCCACGGTCGGCCCTTGACGACCTTGCCGACCAGCCGGTGCCGGGCCGGACCGGTGCCGTCGGCGTCGTCCGTGCGGCGGCAGCCGACCGTGAGCTTCATCAATTCGCTGGACCGCATGCCGGTCAGCGCGGAGGTGGCGACCTTGCAGGCGTGGCCGGCGACCCGGATCAGGGCATCGTCGCCGGCGGTCGACAGGGGTAGAGACCACGGGATCATCTCGCCGGTATCCGCGCGAGGGACGTCGGCAGGCTTGCGACACCACACGTACTCGGTGCCGACCTCGGCGACCGCCTCCTCCAGCAGCGATCGGGCCTGGATCAGGAGAGCCTTGCCGATGTCACGGTGCCCCGTCGGCCGAAGCAGGTGCTGGAAGTTGGCATCCAGCAACGGATCCTTCGGGTCCCATCCGGACCGGAGGCGCTTGGTCACCTGCGATTCCTCAAACCGTGGCAGCGGCTGGCCCGTCCGCAGATGCGCGTCGACGAGCGCGGCGAGCTGGTCGGCGTCCCGCAGATTCCGCGACCACTCGGCTTTCCGCCGGACCTCACGCTCGGCCTGCAGCTCGGTCCGCAGATCCACGATGTACGGACCGAGCACGTCGACCAGGTGCAAGCAGGCCGTCAGCAGCGGCCGCAGCACCTTGTCGTCCAGCGGTTCCGTCTTGATCACCACGTGGGGCCGGGACGGTGCCCCGGAGACGACGCGGGGTGATCGCTTGCCCCAGGGCCGGAACCCAGGGCGGTGCCGGTCGGTTGACAGCAGCTCGCCGTAGTCGGTGATGTCCTGCATGGCTGACACCACCGACCGCAGCGAGCCACCGGCCTTGTCCCGCAGGACGGCGCCGGAATCCCTGTCCCGGACGACGCCGTGCTCGCGCAGGAACGCCTCGCAGTGGTCCTGGGTGACGGCAGCGAGCGTGGCGATCCGGCGCTCATGCAGCCAGTTCAGCCACAACGTGAGGTGGTAAATGCGGATGAAGACGGTGCGGGGGTGGCTTTAATCATGAGTTGTGGTTCTGGCTCAACTTCCGTGGCGCGGCCACGCTGAGTCATCGATGGATCTGGGGTGTGCCGTGCTTCCCTGAGTCAGAACGGTGGCTCTTCTGAGTAGCCGCCTGTTCCGTCGAGGGCCCACCAGGAGTCGTGTTCCGCTTTAAGGCGGGCGTAGCGTTCGCGGGCCGCGATGTCGGCGGCGTTCTCCAGGGCGTTGGTGGCGTAGCCCCATGCCTTCATGGCGTCCAGGACTCGGTCTCGGTTGTGGCGGTCGGTGCTGGTGGCCAGCAGGCGGAGGGCGTGGCCGACCAGCTCGGCCCGGTGTGCGGTGAGGACGGGGTGCTCTGCGAGGGGGATCGCAGCGACGAGGGCCGCGTTTCGTACGTCCGCGTTGTCGTGGTCGAGAAGGGGATGGACGGCGTGGAAAATCGTCGGGCGCAGGTCTCGGAACGCACGCATCTCCCAGTAGTCGTCAAGGAACCCCGGAGCGCGGTGTTCACCGATGGAAACGATCTCGTCGTCGGCGTCGTAAGCGGTGTCGCTGAGCCACTCGAGCAGCCTCACGAGGGTCGGGCGGTGCGGTGGCCCGCTGGCATCGTGGCCGAGATGGTCCACCGCAATGTCAGGATGGTTGAGGATGGCTGCGATGTAGAGCGCTACGGGGGCGGTGGCTTCGTAGATGCTGTTCTGGTGGGTTACTTCGCTGAGCGCGTCCTCGGTGGCGGCTGCTCTGACGGCTGGGTCGGGGTCGATGATGAGAGCCAGCGCTGCCGGCAGGGATTCGCCTGTCCCCCGTGCGGTGGCGAGCGACGCCCAATCAGTGTCGTCCAGAAGCGTTTGATAGTCAGGTAGCACGTGGAGGTGCGGATTCTCGGTCCGGCCGGGGTTGTCGGTCACAGGCGGAGGCTATACCGACGCCGAGCCAGTACTGCGTGGGGTGTCACGTGTAGAGCAGGACGCGCTTGCGTAGGAGTTCGAAGCCTGCGCGACCGAACATCTGGCGTTCGAGCATCTTGATCCGGTTGACGTGGCCTTCAACGACGCCTGAGTTCCAGGGGAGGGTGGGTCCTGCGATGACGGCGTCCCGGTCGCGGTCGATGCCAGCAGCGAGGGTGTGGAGGCTGGGGAGGTCGTCCTGGCGGACCGCGTCAAGCCAATTGGGGAGACGCTCGCCCTGGCGCTCGGTGAGCATGACGGCGAAGGCGCGGACGTGCGGGGTCAGGGCGTCCAACTCGGGGCAGCGGGCCAGCACGGCCTTGAGCTGGAGCTGTTCGGCCTCTGGCAGCGCCGTGGGTCGCCGCAGGATCCGGTCGGCGACGGTGCGGGGCGACGGCGGCTGCCCGGTCACCGATCGGGGTGAGGTCCGCTTCTGCCGCAGATACGCGCTGACGCGCTGGTAACTGCCCTTGTAGCCGAGCGGAACGATCTCTTCCCAGAGCTTCCAGGCGTTGGTGCAGCCCTCGTCCCACCGGTCGTCGAGGTAAGGCTTGTACTCGTCGAGGACGGATGTCCGGTTCTACCACTGGCTCCGGAAGAGCTCCTCCGGGTTCGCGGCGTCGGCCAAGGCTTTGACCGTGCGCCCGGTCATGCCGAGTTGCCGCTGGACGGCGCGCCGACTGTGGCCTGCGGCCAGCAGGGCGTGCACCGCGGCGTGCCGGGTCCGGGTGCGGTCTGCGAACCGGAAGCCCGTCGGCCAGGGCTGGTCCACACTCTGGTCTCGCCCCACAGGATTTGAAGGCAACGGCCCGACTTGGCAGTGGAGTTGCCGCGTTCAGGCACTGTCGGTGGCGGGCGACGGCCCGCTCGGCCGCCTCACTGAGGTTGTGCCGAAGGTGCCAGCGGTCCGCGACCTGGACGGCCTGTGGGGCTCCGGCGGTGGCGCCCTCGGCGAAGAACGGCGCGCGGTCACGGCAGACGACCTCGACGCCAGGCTCGACGCCTCCCGGTCGGGCAACAGATCCACCGGCCGGCGGGTCTCGGCGTCGACCAGCACCGTCCCGTAGGAGCGGCCCTTGCGCGTCGCGTACTCGTCGACGCCCACCACCGGCGGTGCCGGGCCGGGGAGTTCCTCGACCAGCCGCCGCCGGGGCGAGCACCCGGGCGATCCCGGCCCGACTGCGTCCATGTCGAACCAGTGCATCGCATTGCCGGACACCACCGCGTCAACTGCCCCGTCCGGCAGCGGAATCGACTCCGCACTGCCCGCCCGCGACCACACCTGCGGCAGCTCCCGGCGGAGCTGGGCCGGCATCGCCGCGTCCGGTTCGACGGCCACCACCTCGACGCCCGCCGCGAGCAGGCAGCCGGTGAGCTTGCCCGTCCCCGCCCCGAGGTCCAACTCCCGTCGGCCGGGCGCGAGTTCGATCGCCTACCGGACGGCGCCCGGCGCGTGGTCGGGGCGGTGCGCGGCGCAGGCACCGGCCGCCTCGCCGAACGAGCAGCGGTGCCGCTGACGCAGTTCTGCCGGGCCCGTCGCGTAAGCCTGCCGATCGCTCACTCCGGGGCCTCCGTCGCTGTCGCCGTCCGAACCGCCGCGCCAGGACGGGCGACGCCGTCGACCGAGACGCAGATGCCGAACACCCGGTCGTAGCCCGTCCATCCGTTGACGCGGCCCCGGTTGTTGCTGATCTGCACGCGCCGCCGGGCCGGATCGAGGGCCGACACCAGGTGCAGGTACACAGTGCCGGCGACCCGGGCCAGCACGATGTCACCGGCCGTCAGCAGCGGTGCCTCGACCGGCGCGACGACCACCGGCTGCCGGCTGCGGATCAGCGGCACCATCGACGAACCGCTCGGCCGGAACCCGACCGTCGCCCCGCCCGCCACCCTCGCCGCCACCGCGTCCAGAGCACCCATCCGATGATCGTGACAGCCGAACCCCGGCGGACACCAGCGGCTTTCGCCCCGCCCGCCCAGGTTTTCGAATCCGCCCCCGAATCCTCTGGCGGTCGCCGCGTCGCACACGGAAGAATGCGCGCCGGGGGGACGGCCCGCCCGGGGCCTGCCACTGTCCTTTGGAGCACTCGCCGTGAAACGTCCTGTCCTGGCCATCGCCGCCGCCGTGTTCGCCGCCGGGGCCCTGACCGCCTGCGGCACCACCCACGCCGCCGACCCCGGCGCGGCGCCGAAGCCCGCGGCCTCCGAGCCCCAGCAGCACTGGCAGCGCGACCCCGCCAGCACCGACCAGAAGCTCCCCGACGTCGCGAAGCTCTGCGCCCAGACCCCCACCGCCTGCCAGGGCGCCACCATCCAGGCCCCGGCCAACCCCTGACCCCGCGCGGCCCGGATCCACGTCGGACGGCACCGGCACCAGCCCCACCGACCGGACCCGGGCCCGCCCCACCACCTACCGCAGGCCCGGGGGCCGCTCCTTCCCCTCCCCGCACGGCTGCTCCGAGTGCTCGGCGATCCACACCCTCGCCCCGCGCCTCCCGCGCGGCCGACTGCCGCAGCAACTCCGGCTGCTCCACCGGAAAGTGCGACAGCCTCCACCGCGCACCGAGCCCGACGGCCAGCCGCTTGTACGCGTCCCGTTCGGCGCGCGTCCCCAGCCCGTGGTGCGGCACCACCGACCGACCGGCCCCGACGAGCTCCGCCGGCTCCTCGCGCACTTGATCCACCACGGCCCCGAGCAGCTCCAGGTGCGTCGCCTGCGGACAGTCCACCCCGTACCGTCCGTGCCGCGCCGCCATCCGCCCGTCCACGGACAGCCGAACCACCCCGCCCCGCTCCAACTCCCGGGCGTACGCGGTCTTTCCGGCCCCGGGCAGCCCGAGCAGCAGGTGCACCACCGGTGTCGCTCTGCGCATGTCCCCTGGCTACGGCCGGGAAATCGGGATGCCGGCATCCGGATGTGCCGGGCAGGATGCGGCAATGACGAACTCCCCACTGCTGCAAACCGTTTGGCATCGCTGGGAGGCCCTGGCGGGCGTACCGGCTCCCTTCCCCGGCCCGGGCGCGGCCACCGTCGTGGTCGCCCCGGGCTCCGGCCTGTGCCCGCCCGGCTGGGTCGGGCTGGTCGCGCTGGGCGGCGCGGTGCTGGCGACCGCCCCGGACGAGCGACGGGCAGCCCTGGTGCGGGCGGCCCTGCGGGAGCGTCCGGCGCAGACCGCCGCAGACGCCGACCGGCTGCGTCAACTCCTGCCTGTCGGTGAGCTGTTGGGCCCGGCCTCACTCGCCTACCTCGCCCCGGACGGGCTCCGCCCCCAGCCGCCCGCCACCGACCCGGTCGTCGTCCGACTCGCGCCCACCGACCCCCGCCTGCGCGACCTCGAACACCGCACCGACCCGACGGACGCCGAAGAAGCCGGGCTGGCCGGCCTCACCTCCCCCGCCTTCGCCGTGCTCGCCGACGGCCAGGTGGTCGCCGCCTGCGGCTACCGCCGCTGGCCGTTCGACCTCGCCCACTTCGCCGTCCTCACCGACCCTGCCCACCGCGGCCGCGCCCTGGCCCGCCACACCGCGACAGTCGCCGCCCACCACGCCCTCGCCGCCGGCCTCCTCCCCCAATGGCGCGCCCGCGTCCCGGCCTCCCGCCGCGTCGCCGCCCACCTCGGCTTCCACGAACTCGGCACCCAACTCTCCGCCGAAGTCCCCTGAGCCGCCCCCTCACGCCCCGGCCGGGGCGACCCGTCCGACCACAGCTCGTCGAACTCGACGGTCGCTGTGAAGCCGTGTTCCTCGTACTCGCGCACCAGGCGGCCGTCCTCCCCGGCCCAGCAGTGCGTCCGGAGCAGCCGCGCACCGCGGCGGGCGGCCTCGGCCGGGCGTCGGCGACCAGGGCGGCGATGATGAGCGGCCGGAATCGCCTCCTGGTCACCAGGTGGTGCAGGTAGAGCTCGGGCTCCCCGGCCGGCGGGGCGAACTCCGGGGCCTCGCCGGTCAGCACCGAGCCACCCGTCACGCGGCTCAGGAGGTCGCGGCAGATCCGCGTCTGCCCGGCCCGGACGTGGCGCAGCACTTGGTCGACGAGAGGTAGGCGCTCCTCCCGCTCAAGGGCCGCGTACAGGTCGACGGGCGGCACCGGCACCAGCCAGGAACTGTCGTCGTGGAACATCGACAGGAAGTCCCACACGTCCGCAGGGCCACCCTCGGCGACCGTCATATCGCTCACGTGAACCACAGCGCCCCTCCTCAGGATCCGCAGCCCAACCGGCCGGCGACCACCCTGCGCCCGCAACACCGCCGCCACGCTCGGCCATTCAGCCCCCGACGATTCCCACATGCACCCGCCGGTGTCGCGGAGCGTCGATCTCGTCGAGCAGCGCCAGCGCGAAGTCCCCGTACGTCACCCGCCCGGCGAAGTCGCCGCCGCCGACCATGTACGCGCCGGTGGGCTCGGCGGTGTGGTCGAAGTCGCCGGCTGGGCTGACCACCAGCCAGTCCACCGGGGTGTTCGCGGCCCGGAGCACGGCGGTGCCGGCGGCGTGAGCGAGGGCGAAGGGGCGGAACTCGGCCGGGAAGCCGGGGGCGTCCATCAGCGGCACGCCGGGGGCCAGTTCCAGTGTCGCGCCCAGGCCGACGGTGATCAGCCGCCCGACGCCCGCCCGTTCCAGTCCGGCCAGCAGGGCGTGCGCGGCGTCGGTGAAGAACGCCTCCGGCCGGGCCCCGGCGTCGTACGCGGCCGCGATCGCGGCGTCGTGCCCGGCGGCCCGGTCCGCTACCGCGTCGGGGTCGGTGACGTCGCCGGCCAGCACGCGGACGCCCGGGTGGGCCGTCAGTTCCCGGTGCGCGTCGGGGTTCCGGACCACGGCGGTGACCCGATGCCCGCGCCGGACGGCCTCCACGACGGCCGCCCGCCCCGCCCGTCCACCCGCGCCGAACACCACGATCTCGCTCATCGGACAACCGCCTCATCTCTCGAATCGTCCGCCGGACTCTCCGCCCGACCTGTCCGAAAGCTAGTCACCCCCGTGGTTACCGCCGGGATACCGCACTACCGTGGGCCCGTGCGCGAACCCCTGGATCCCGAGATGTTCGACCCGGTGTGCCCGTCCGAGCTGATGCCGATCCGGGTCGGCGACAAATGGGCCGGCATGATCGTCCAGTGCCTGGAGGGCGGGCCGCGCCGGTTCTCCGAGCTCCGCGTCCCGCTGCGCACCATCACGCCCAAGGTGCTCACGGCGTCGCTCCGCGCGCTGGAGCGCGACGGCTTCGTCCGCCGTACCGTCCACACCGCCCCGGCCCGCCACGTCGAGTACGAGCTGACCCCGCTCGGCCGCAGCCTCCTCGACGTCCTGGCCACGGCCCGCGCCTGGGCCGAGACCCACCTGTCCGAACTGCTGGACGCCCGCGAGGCGGCCGACCGCACCGCCTGACCGCAGCACGCCACGCACCTGGCCTCAGCGCAGCACCCGGCCTCAGCGCCGCGCCGACACCAGCACGGCGGCGTGCGGCAGTGCCAACTCCCCGTCCGCGCAGGCGAATTCGCGTGCCAGCCGGTCGAACTCCCGCCGCACCGAGGCCCGTACCTGCGGCGACTGCCGCCGCAGCAGCTCCCCCAGGAACGCCACCCCGCCGCCGGGTCCGCCCCACCACGCCTCGGCGCTCGTCCGGTGCTCCCAGCGCAGCACCCGGCCCCGCGCCTCCGCGAACCCGCCGTCCGCCAGCAGCGCGCGGAACCCGTCCGGGTCGGTGACGGCCGCGAGCGCGGCGGGCGGCGACGGCAGGTCGGCGGGCCGGACCGCCCCGGCGGCCTCGAAGGCCCGGGCCAGCAGCGACTGCCCGGGCGGCGCGGGGGCGGCCCAGGCGGTGAGGGCGAGCCGCCCGCCGGGGCGCAGCACGCGGCGCAGCTCGGCGATGGCGGCGCCCACCCGGCCGACGTGGCCCAGCACGAAGTTGCCCACCACGGCGTCGAACTCGCCGTCACCGAAGGGGAGTTCGGGTAGCGTCGCGGCCCGCACCGCCGCCCCGGGCGCGGCCCGCCGGGCCTCGGCCAGCATGCCGGGTTCGGCGTCCACGGCGGTCACCCGGGCCCCGCGTGCGCAGGCCCCCGCCGCGGCGGTGCCCGTCCCGGTGCCGACGTCGAGCACCGCGCTCCCGGGCCGGACCCCGGCGGCGTCGAGCAGCGCGGGCACCGGGTGGGCGCACAGCCGGCCGACGCTCGCGCCGTACGCCTCGGTGCTCCGGGCCCAGATCCGCCGCTCCAGCGCGTCGAACGCGTCCACCTCGTCTACCTCGTCCACGTGCCCGCCCCTTCACGAAACGCCGTGCCCCGACACCTAAATCACTTAGGCAGATGGATAATCATGGACCGTACGATCCGATCAAGAAAGCAGGAGGCGGGCCCGGTGGCACGTGCAGGTCTGTCGGCGGAGGTCCTCACCAGGGCGGGTGCGGAGCTGGCCGACGAGGTGGGCTTCGAGAACGTCACGGTGACGGAGGTGGCGCGGCGCTTCGACGTGAAGGTGGCCAGCCTGTACTCGCACGTGAAGAGCTCGCAGGACCTGAAGGTGCGGATCGCCCTGCTGGCGCTGACCGAGCTCGCCGACCGGGCGGCCGAGGCGGTCGCCGGACGGGCGGGGCGGGACGCGCTGGCGGCGTTCGCGGAGGCGTACCGGGGCTATGCGCGCGAGCACCCGGGCCGCTACCAGGCCACCCGGCTGCGGCTGGACCCGGAGACGGCGGCGGCGAGTGCGGCGCCCCGGCACGCCCAGCTGACCAGGGCGATCCTGCGCGGCTACGACCTGCCGGAGCCGGACCGGACGCACGCGGTGCGCCTGCTCGGCGGGGCGTTCCACGGGTACATCGAGCTGGAGGCCGCCGGCGGGTTCGCCCACACGCCGGTGGATCCGCAGTCCTCCTGGGAGTGGATCGTCGATTCGCTGGACGCCCTGCTGCGCGCCCGCGGCGGCCACTGACGCCGACGCCGCACAGCCGAATCGCAGCGACCGCCGACCGGGCGCACCCGATCGGCGGTCCCGGTCGGCGCACCCGGGCGGCGGTCCCGGTCGGCGGTCCCGATCCTCCGGCCGTCAGCCGGCGTCGCGCACCGGCAGCTTCCACCCGGGCCGCGGGTAGTGGCAGGTGTAGCCGTTGGGGTAGTGCTGCAGGTAGTCCTGGTGCTCGGGCTCGGCCTCCCAGAAGTCGCCGACCGGCGTCACCTCGGTGACCACCTTCCCCGGCCACAGCCCGCTCGCGTCCACGTCGGCGATGGTGTCGAGCGCGGTGGCGCGCTGCTGCTCGTCGGCGTAGAAGATCGCGGAGCGGTAGCTGCTGCCGATGTCGTTGCCCTGCCGGTCCACGGTGCTCGGGTCGTGGATCTGGAAGAAGTACTCCAGCAGCGTGCGGTAGCTGATCCGCTCCGGGTCGTAGACGATCTCCAGCGCCTCGGCGTGGCCGGGGTGGTTGCGGTAGGTGGCGTGCGCGTTCTCGCCGCCGGTGTAGCCGGTGCGGGTCGACTGGACGCCGGGGAGTTTGCGGATCAGCTCCTGCATTCCCCAGAAGCAGCCGCCGGCCAGGACAGCCCGGTCCGTGGTCATCTCGTTCTCACTCCTCGCGTGGGACGTCCGCACTCCTGGTGCGGTGCGTGGCCCGTCCGCCCGGCGCCGCCGGGCGGGGACCATCCGCTCCAACCTCCGCCGCCCGGCCGGTGTTCCCGCCGGGCACAGGTCAGCCGGCCAGGCCTTCCAGCACCTGCGCGCCGGGCAGCGCGGCCAGTGCCGCGCCGGGCAGCACCAGCTTGCCGCGCCGCCGCCCGCTGCCGATCAGCACCCAGGGCGTGGCGGCGACGGCGGCGTCGATCAGCAGCGGCCAGTGCGCGGGGAGGCCGACGGGGGTGATGCCGCCGTACTCCATGCCGCTCTCGCCGACGGCGGTGTCCATCGGGGCGAACGAGGCCTTGCGCGCGCCGAGGTGGCCGCGCACCGCCTTGTTGACGTCGAGCCGGGTGGTGGCCAGCACCAGGCCGGCGGCCAGCGTGGTCTCGCCGCCGCGCTTGGCGGCGACCACCACGCAGTTCGCGGACGCCTCGACGGGGACGTCGTAGGCGGCGCAGAACACGGCGGTGTCCGCGAGTTCGGGGTCGGTGTCCACGTACCGTACGGCGGACGCGAGTTCGGCGTCCCACTGCTTCAGCGCCGCGGCGACGGGACCGACCAGGTCCACGTCCACCGCCCGCCGTACCGTCGCGAAGTTCCCGAACGGCACCGTCACCTGCTCGTCCACCACAGCCCTCTCGTCCATGCCGCCCACCCTAGCGCTGGCCCGTTGGGGTGAGCCCCGCCGGTGTCGCCGCCGCGGCGGCCGTCCGCGCCCCTAGCCTCGTCGGAGCCCCCGCCCGGGGGCCGAGCTGGCGTCAACTGGGCGGAGCGGCAATGGCGACCGGAAGTCCCCCGAAGGTGCAGGCCTGGCAGGTGCTGCGGCACTGGAAACTGTGGCTGATCCCGGGGGTGCTGAGCGCGCTGGTGGCGCTGGGGCTGTCGCTGCTGTACATGGGCGGCATCCTGACCCCCTCGGAGGACCTGCACCGGATGCCGATCGCGCTGGTGGACGCGGACGCCGGCCCACCGCTGCCGGGCCAGTCCGCGCCGCTCGGCGCGCAGGTGGCGGACGCGGTGGCGGCCGGGACGCCGCCGGGCCAGGTGCAGTGGCGGCGGGTGTCGCGCGCCGAGGCGCAGGATCTGCTGTCCTCGGGCCGGGTGTACGGGGCGCTGGTGGTGCCGGAGGACTTCTCCCGGACGGTGGCGGCGCTGGCGGGCGATCAGGCCTCGGCCCGTCCGGTGCTGCTGTCGCTGACCAACCCGGGCACGGGTTCGCTGGCGTCCTCGCTGGCGGGCCAGATCACCCAGCAGGCGGCGCACCGCTCCTCGCAGGCGATCGGCAGGCAGTTGACGGCGGCGGTGCCGGACGCCCCGGCGACCGCGCGGCTGCTGCTGGCCGACCCGGTCGACGTGCAGGTGCAGCAGGGGCATCCGATCGCCCGGCACACGGGGCTGGGCCTGGGCGCGTTCTACTACACGCTGCTGCTGGTGCTGGCCGGGTTCCTGAGCGCCAACCTGGTGCACAACGGGGTGGACACGGCGCTCGGCTACGCGGACAGCGAGATCGGGCCGTGGCACACCCGGCGGCCGACGGTGCCGATCAACCGGACCCAGACGCTGATCGTGAAGATGGAGATGACGGCGGGCCTGTCCGCCGTCACCGCCACGATGATCATGGTGGCGACGATCGGCATCCTCGGCATGGACGCCCCGCACCTGCCGCTGCTGTGGGTGTTCTCGTTCGCCGCCTGCACCTCGGTGGGGCTCGGCGTGCAGGCGATCAACGCGGCCTTCGGCAGCCTCGGCCAGCTGGTCGCGATGTTCGTCTTCATCGCGCTCGCCCTGCCGTCCTCGGGCGCGACGATCCCGCTCCAGGCCACCCCGGGCTTCTACCGCTTCCTCGGCTCGTTCGAGCCGATGCGGCAGCTCGCGGGCGGGGTGCGGGCGATCCTGTACTTCGACGCGCAGGCGGACGCCGGGCTGACCCGCGGCTGGGTGATGATCGCGGTGGGGTTCGTGGTGGCGCTGGTCTTCGGCTTCGCGATGACCGCCTACTACGACCGCAAGGGCCTGCACCGCATGGTGCCGACCCCCTCCTGACGGGCCGGCCGCCTCACTCGGACAGCGCGGCCTTCCACCCCCAGGACTCGCGCCGCGCCAGGCCCGGCAGTTCGCCGCGCCCGGTGCACCACAGCAGCACCCGCACCGGGTCGCCGGCCGGCGCGTCCGGGAACAGCCGGGCCAGCACGGCGGCGTACAGCTCGGGCGGCGGCGTCCGGACGAGGCCGAGGCCGGCGGCGATGTCGTGGGTGTGCAGCAGGATCTCGGCGACGCCCATCGCGGCGAAGCCGGTGGGGTCGGCCGGCCCCCAGTGCCAGGCCCGCAGCGCGGGGTCGGCGGCGGCCAGCGCGAGCGCCAGCAGCTCGCCGCAGGCCAGCGCGATCTGCAGGGTGGTGGCGGGGTCGGTGCCCGGGCGGACCGTCAGGTCGAAGGGCAGGTAGCGGTCGGCGGGCCGGGCCGCCAGCTGGCCGGCGTAGGCGAGCAGGTCATGGCCGATGTGCGCCAGGGTCTCCTGGCACGACCACTCCAGCCCGCCGGCCGGGACGCTCCAGTCGGCGTCCAGGTGCGGGGCGAGGGTGAGTTGCAGCTCCGCGAGGGCGGCGCGCACGTCCTGATGGTCCATCAGGTCATCCTCGCACCCGCACCGCGTACGGCCTACAGGTAGGGGCGGGTGATCAGCTCCACCCCGTGGCCCGCCGGGTCGAGCACGTACACGCCGCGCCCGCCGTGCTCGGTGTTGGTCTCGCCGAGGCGCTGCATCTGCGGGTCGGCCCAGTGCGGGATATCGCGCTCGACGAGCAGCGCGTAGGCGCGGTCGAAGTGGTCGTCGTCCACCAGGAAGGCGTAGTGGTGGCGCTGGATCTCCACCGGCGGCTCGGCAAACTGCAGCAGCACGCCGTCGGCCAGCGTCAGGTTGGTGAACGGCCCCCAGGACGGCGCCTGTTCGGCCTCCAGCAGCTCCAGGTAGAAGCGTGCCGAGGCCTCGCGGTCCGTGGCGGGGATGATGGTGTGGTTGAAAGCGGCAGGCATGACGGGATGAACCTCGTTCCGGGTAGGGGGTGTTGACGAGCCTGGTCGAGCCGGGAGTGCTGCTCCCGGGACCGGGCGGTCCCCTGACCGGCGGGCAACCCGCGGGCACCCGGGGCGGCCTCAGCCGCCCACCGGGTCGCCGATCCGTGCGTGGCCCAAGGCCGTTCCGGTGTTCACCCGCTCACCGTACGCAGCGCCCCGCCCCACCCGCAACGGGTTTTCCGCCTCCCCCGGAAAACCGCGGGTGCCCGGCCGCCCCTCGGCCGTACCCTCGCCCGCATGGCAGACGAGTGCTTCACCGACCCCCGACTGGCCGCCCTGTACGACGGGTTGGACCCGGACCGCTCCGACCTGCTCCCCTACCTCGACCTGGCGGCGGAGCTCGGCGCGCGCAGCGTGCTCGACCTCGGCTGCGGCACCGGCGTGCTGGCGCTCCTGCTCGCCGCGCGCGGCGTCGCGGTGACGGGGGTGGACCCGGCGGCGGCCTCCGTCGACATCGCCCGCGCCAAACCCGGCGGCGAGGGCATCCACTGGATCTGCGGCGACGCCACCGCCCTGCCGCCGCTGCGGGTCGACCTGGTCACCATGACCGCCAACGCCGCCCAGGAGATCACCGAACCCGCGCACTGGCTCGCCACCCTGCGCGGCGTCCACGGCGCGCTGCGCCCCGGCGGCCACCTGGTGTTCGAGACCCGCGACCCGGCCCGCCGCGCCTGGGAGGGCTGGACCCGCGCGACCACCCGGCAGGTCGCCGACTTCCCGGACGCCGGCCGGGTCGAGGCCTGGGTCGAACTGCTCGACGCCACCGGCCCGTTGGTGACGTACCGTTCGCACTACGTGTTCGCCGCGACCGGCGAGCACCTCACCGCCGACTCCACCCTGCGTTTCCGCGAGCGCGCCGAGGTGGCCGACGACCTGCGCACGGCCGGCTTCGACCTCCGCGAGGTCCGTGACGCGCCCGACCGCCCGGGCCGCGAGTTCGTCTTCCTGGCCCGCCGCCCCTGACCGCCCGTCAGCCCGGCCAGGGGGCCTCCAGCACCGGCACGCACGGCGCACCCCGGCCACCGCGCCGAACGGCCCGCCAGCCTCCCGCGCCTGCTCCTCGATCCCCGCCACCAGCCGCTCCAGGCGCGCCCGTTCGACCGCGACGTCCTCCTCGTCCTGCGCTCCGGCGCTCTCCCGGATCGTCACCCGGCCGTGGTACTCGAACATGCCCGGCAGGCTGCCGGCCGCTCCCCCGCCCGGTTCCTCCGCGAACCGTCCGTTCGGACAGGCGACTCGCGGGGAACGACCGAAGGCATGACGATCCCTCACCACTCCGTCGGCACCGGCGACCACCACGTCCTGGTCCTCCACGACTGGTTCGGCACCAGCGCCGGCTGGGGCCCCTTCCTGGACTACCTCGACGGCGACGCCTTCCGCTACGCCTTCCTCGACTACCGCGGCTACGGGCAGCGCAAGGACGTCCCTGGCGCGTACACCCTCGCCGAGATCGCCGCCGACGCACTCGCCCTCGCCGACCAACTCGGTTGGGAGCGCTTCTCCCTGGTCGGCCACTCCATGGGCGGCAAGGCGGCCCAGCAGGTCCTCGCCGACGCCCCGCAGCGAGTGCGCAAGCTGGTCGGCCTGGCGCCCGTGCCCGCCGGGGCGTACCCGCTGGACGAGGCGGGCGAGGCGCTGTTCTACGGGGCCGCCGAGGACCGCGACAAGCGGCTGGCGATCCTCGACCTGGTCACCGGCCGACGCGCCGGCCGGGTCTGGCTGGACCGCATGGTCGACCAGTCGCTCCGGCTGTCCGACCCGAAGGCCTTCGACGGCTACGTCCACGACTGGGCGACGGCCGACCTGGCCGACCGCGTCACCGGCAACCCCGTCCCGGTCAAGGTGATCGTCGGCGAGCACGACCTCGCCCTGACCGCCGACGTGATGCGCGGCACCTTCCTCGCCCACTACCCCAACGCCGAACTCGAGGAGCTGGCCGGCAGCGGCCACTACCCGATGTACGAGGCCCCGGTGGCCCTCGCCGCGTCCCTGGAGGCCTTCCTCCGGCGCTGACCCCGCCGATCCGACCCGCCGTCAGGACAGGTCCACGCCCGCCGCGCGCAGCTTCTGCTGGATCAGCGCGGTGAGCCTGGCCCAGCCGGGCCGCTCGTCCTCCCCGTGGTGGGTGAGCAGGTCCCGGCGGGTGCCCGCGTCGGCCGTCCCCCGCAGGCCCGCCAGGGTCGGCAGCAGGGACGGGTCCTCGGCGAAGTGCCGCGCCACCTCCTCCGCGAGCTCCTCGATCCGCGGGTCGTCGGCGTCCCAACGGCCCGCGCTCCAGGTGAGTCCGATCAGCGCGACATGCCGGGGATCGGCCAGGCCGTGCTCGATCTGCGCGAGGTAGTCGTCGAAGCCCGCCGGCATCAGCGCCCGGACCAGGACGAGTCCTTCGCGGGCGGTGGCGACGTCCTCGGTGGGGAAGCCGAGGCCGGGCATCCGGTCGAGGATCGCGCAGGCCCGGTCGGGCAGCAGGACCCGGTCGCCGGTGGCGAGGCGGCGCAACGTGGCGCGGCGGGCGGCCAGTTCCTCGATCCGCCGGGTGAGGTCCGCCTCGACCCGGTCGAGCGCGCTGCCGAAGTCGTCGCCCTCGGCGGCCAGGATCGCACCGATCCCGGCGAGCGGGACGCCCGCCTGGGCGAGGGTGCGGACCTGGACCAGGCGGAGCAGCTCGGCAGTGCCGTAGCGGCGGTAGCCGGAGCTGTCGCGGCGGGGTTCCTCGACCAGGCCGCTGCGGTGGTAGACCCGGATGGTCTTCACCGTGATGCCGGCGAACGCGGCGGCCTGGCCGATGGTGATCCCGTCCGACATCCGGTCTGTCATTTCGTCGGAGAACCTCACCGCACGGTGTCCTGGCAGAGCTCGCGGACGGTGGCGGCGACGGCCCGGAAGTCCTTGCGCAGGACGGTGGTGTGCTTGCTCGCGACGGTGGCGCCGACCCGGACGTTCGGGTTCCGGGCGAGGATCGGGTCCAGGGTGGCGCGCATCGCGGTGAGGCCCTCCTCGGTGCCGCCGAGGCTGGCGCCGGTGGCGACCACGAACCGCATCGGGAAGGTGACCAGGTCGAACAGCGGGTCGCTGTCGGCCACGATCTCGTTCAGCTCGATGTTGATCTCGGCGTGCTCGGCGGCGGACATCCGCGCTGCCATGCCCAGCGGCCGCACCAGCGGCATGATCGGGCCGAACTTCCGGAACATCCCCCTGATCTGCTCGCGCCCCGCCTCCCGGCCGCCCTCTACGGTGGCCAGGTAGTCCCACGGATACCCGCCGTCGACCATCACCGCCCCCACGGCCCGCCCGGGATTGCGCGTCCCCCAGTGCAGCGCCAGCGCCGCCCCGTACGACCAGCCCACCAGCAGCGGCCGCCGCACCCCGGTCGCTTCCAGCACCGCGTCGATGTCGCGCAGGCACGCGGCGAACGAGTAGTCGCCGGACTGCCCCGACCGTCCCCGGGCCCGCTCGTCGAAGGTGATGTGCCGGTAGTAGCCGTCCCCGAGTTCGGCGATGACGCGCCGCCAGTTCCGCTGCGTCGCATAGGACCCGTTGAGGTAGACCACCGGCTGCCCGGGCCCGCCGCTGTCGGTGACGGCCAGAGCGGTGTCCTCCACCGGCACCAGGCCCGACCAGGCAGCGGCACGGCCGACGTTCGTGTTCGCGTTCTTCGTCATGCCGCCAGCCTGGAGCTTGACCCGAGGTCAAGGTCAAGCCCCACCGCGCGGGCCGGCCGCCGCCTCCCCGCGCCGACCTCGGCCTGCTCTCCGGCCCCGGCCAGGCTCCGCCCCCTGGCCCAGCTCGGTGCCCACTCCGCCCCGGGCCCGAACTCACCAACTGGCAACCGCCGGTGGCCGGTCGGCGAGGCGCTGCCAGGCCGCGTCCACCCGGGCCAGACGGTGCTGGGCGGCGATCCCGCACAGCCCGGCGATCTTGCCGTCACGCAGCGCGAGCACCACGACGCCCCGCACCCGGCCGCCGACCACGGCGACGAGCGCGGGAGCACCGTTGACCTCGGCGATGTGCAGGACGGGGGTGCCGCCGGCCAGGCGCCGTTTGGCGGGGGTGGGGCGGAACCCGGCCCGCACGTTGGCGGCGATCTGCTCGCGGGTGGTGAGCCGCAGCAGCCGCTTGGCCAGCCCGGCGCCGTCGGAGACCGCGGTGGCGTCGGCGGTGAGCATCGCCACCAGCTGGTCGACCCGTCCGGAGGTGGCGGCGGTCAGGAACTCCTCGACCACCCGGCGTGCGGAGGCCCGGTCCACCTCCGCGCCGCTGCGGTGTTCGGCGGCGACCCGCCGGCGGGCCCGGTGGACGTGCTGCTGGCTGGCGGATTCGCTGATGTCGAGCAGGCCGGCGATCTCGGCGTGCGGGTAGGAGAACGCCTCGCGCAGCACGTACGCGGCGCGTTCGACCGGCGCGAGCCGCTGCATCACCGTCAGCACGGCCAGCGACACCGATTCGCGCTGCTCGAAGGTCTCGGCGGGCCCGAGCAGCGGGTCGCCCGCCAGCAGCGGCTCGGGCAGCAGGTCGCCGGCCGCCCGCTCGTGCCGGGCGTGGGCCGAACGCAGCTGGTCCAGGCAGAGGTTGGCGACCACCTTGGTCAGCCACGCCTCCGGCACCTCGATCCGCGCCCGGTCCGCGCCCTGCCAGCGCAGGAACGCCTCCTGCACGGCGTCCTCGGCGTCGGCGGCCGAGCCGAGCAGCCGGTAGGCGAGCGAGGCCAGTCGGCTCCGGCTGGCCTCGAACCGGTCGATCGCTGCACTGTCCATGCCCTCAACCTACTCAACTGTTCACGCACGACTTCCGCCCGTGGCTTGCCGATCGGGGCCCGCCCGGCCCGGGATCAGGCGGCCCGACGGGCCGGCCGCACCGTCGGCGGGACGCTCGGCGCGGCCGTCGGCCGGTGCCTGCGCCGGGGCAGGCCGTACGTCGGGTGGGCGATGCTCCACAGCGAGCCCTTGAGCACGCCCGCCTTGAACCCGGCGGCGGTCCGGCCGCCCAGGTACCAGGACTTCGAGCGGACGCTGCCGTCCACCATCTGCACGATCGCGTCGCGCTGCCCGAGGCTGATGTGGTTGCCGTAGTACTTCAGTCCGGAGAGCGGCACGTCGCGGCCGGTCAGTCGGGCGATGATCGCGGCGGTCGCCTGGAGCCCGGTGAAGCCGGCCGAGGCGCAGGACATCGGCAGCGGGCGGCCGTTCTCGCCGATCGCGTGGACGCTGTCCCCGGCCGCGTACACCTCGGGGTGCGAGCGCGACCTCATGGTGCGGTCGACCACGATCCGGCCGTCGGCGGCGACCTCCAGCCCGCTCGCGGCCGCCAGCGGCGGCACGGCGAAACCGGCGGTCCACACCGTCACCTCGGCGGGGACGACGACACCTCCGGCGGCGAGCGCCCGTCCGGGCTCGACGGCCTCGATCGCGGTGTGCTCGTGGACGGTGATCCCGAACCGGGCGAAGGACGCGCGCAGGTGGCGGCGGGCCTTCGGGGAGAGCCACGCCCCGAGTTCGCCGCGGGCGGCGAGCGCCACCCGGAGATCGGGCCGGGCCTCGGCGATCTCGGTGGCGGTCTCGATCCCGGTCAGGCCCTCCCCGACCACCAACACGCTTGCCCCCGCGCCGAGTTCGGCCAGCCGCTCGCGCAGGCGCAGCGCCGACGGCAGACCGCTGACGTCGAACGCGTACTCGGCCACGCCGGGCACCTGGTGCCGGTCCACGCCGCTGCCGAGCGCGTACAGCAGCGTGTCATAGGCGAGTTCGGCGTCGCCGTCCTCGTCGGTGACGGCGACGCTGCGCCGTTCGAGGTCGAGCCCGGTGACGCGGGCCACCCGGACCTGGACGCCGGTGCCCGCGAACAGCTCGGCGAGCGGCCGGTGTGGGAGCCGGTGGCCGCTGGCGAGCTGGTGCATGCGCATCCGCTCGACGAAGTCGGGGGCGGCGTTGACGACGGTGATCCCGGTCTCGGCGGGCGACAGCCGGCGGGCCAGCCGGCCGGCGGCGAAGGCTCCGGCGTAACCGGCGCCGAGGACGACGATGCGGTGCCTCATCTCAGTGCTCCTGTCTGGTTCGCGTGCCCTCTGAACGGGACGGCGCGCCGATTGCTGACAGCAGCCGGATGTGAGCCGGGTCACTCCTCCCGGGCGACGGCCTCCGACCGTCGATCGGCCGTCGCGGCCCAACTGGCCAGCACGGACAGCGCGTCGGCGGCCGGGCCGCCCGGGGGCGCGCTGTAGACGACCACGCTCAGCCCGTTCTCGTCCGGCAGCCGCATGCTCTCGTGGTCGAGTTCCAGTTCGCCGACCACGGGATGCCGCAGCCGCTTCACGCCGCGCCGGAACACGTGCACGTCCCCGGCGCCCCAGAGCCTGCTGAACTCCGCGCTGCGGGTGGACAGTTCGCCGATCAGCCGGGTCAGCTCCGGGTCGAACGGGTTCTTGCCGGCCGCGACCCGCAGCCCGCCCACCGCGTCGCGCGCGACCTGCTCCCGGTCGGCGTAGAACCGGCGGGCGGCGGGGTCGAGGAAGACGAACCGCGCGGTGTTCGGGGAGCCCGTGGGATCGGCGAACATCGGCGCGAACAGGGCCCGCCCGAGCGGGTTGGCGGCCAGCGTGTCCAGGCGGTCGTTGGTCACAAAGGCCGGCAGGTCCGGCATCCCCTCGATGATCCGCCGCACACTCGCCCGCACCACCCGACCTTCCTCAACTCCCTTCCTCCTGAGCCGAGTTGTCGAGCCGGCGGCGCGAGCCAGGTCGTACAGGTGCATCCGCTCGGTGTCGTCCAGGCGCAGCGCCAGCGCGACGGCGTCCAGCACACTCTCCGACACGCCCTTGAGATTGCCGCGCTCCAGCCGGGTGTAGTACTCGACGCTGACCCCGGCCAGCATCGCCACCTCGCCGCGCCGCAGCCCCGCCACCCGTCGCAGGCCGTGCACCGGCAGACCCGCTTGCTCGGGGGTGATCCGATCGCGGCGGGAGCGCAGGAACGCGGCGGCTTCTTCGCGGTTGTCCATGCCCGCCAGCCTAGGCAGCCCGCGCCCCGGGTGAGGGTCCCTGCCAGTACCCCTCACGGCGCGGCCTCCCACCGCGTCGCCGCCCGGTGTTGCCTGGTCCGTGCCACCCTTCGACGCACCGGGAGAACCCATGGAATTCACCACCCTCAACAACGGCGTGCAGCTGCCGAGCATCGGTCTGGGCGTCTTCCGGATGACCGACGAAGAGGTCGCCCGGACCGTCCCCGCCGCCCTCGACGCCGGCTACCGGCTGATCGACACGGCCTCCCGCTACTACAACGAGAAGGCCGTCGGCGCGGCCCTGCGCGACCACGGCATCCCGCGCGAGGAGGTGTTCGTGACCACCAAGCTGTGGTTCAAGGACTACGGCTACCGGACGACCAAGCAGGCCTTCCAGGTCTCGCTCGACAACCTGGGCCTGGACTACCTCGACCTGTACCTGATGCACCAGCCCTTCAACGACTACTACGGGGCCTGGCGAGCCATGGAGGAGCTCCTCGACGAGGGACGCGTCCGGGCCATCGGCGTCTCCAACCTCCACCCCGACCGCTACCTCGACCTGGTCACCCACCACCGCGTCGTCCCGGCCGTCAACCAGCGCGAGGTCCACCCCTTCCACCAGCAGCACGAGACCAGGGCCCTGCAGGACACCCACGGCACCGTCCTCCAGGCCTGGGGCCCGCTCGCCCAGGGCAACCCCGACCTGTACTCCCACCCCGTCCTCCAGCACATCGCCGCCACCCACGGCCGGTCCGTCCCCCAGATCGTCCTCCGCTGGCTGCTCCAACGCGGCATCCCCCTCGTCGCCAAGAGCACCAACCCCGCCCGCCTGCGCCAGAACATCGCCGTCCACGACTTCCACCTCACCCCCGACGACATGCACGCCCTCACCCAACTCGACCGCCACCAACCCGGCCTGGGCTTCACCCACCAGGACCCCCGCATGCTGCAACTGCTCCTCAAATACGCATAACCCCACCCCCCGCGACCGGGAGCCTCCCTCCCCCGACGGCACCGCTCACAGGGCGAAGGGCCGGTACGCCAGGGCCTTTTCGACAATCTCCGCGGCCGTCGGCGAACCCCCCTCCGGCCAGAAGATCAAGTTGCTGACGTACCCGCCCGGACACCCGAGCCCCCTGGCCAGAGCCACCAGCGCACGGTCGACCTCTGCGTCATCGGCGTACTCCCCGTCCATGATCCGCTGCACCGTCGACACGGCGGCCTCACGATCCATCACCACTGCAGCCCGTCCCAACCCGCGTCGCGCCCGTCCGCCGTCCGCCGCTGGAGCCGGCAAAACGGTCTTCCCACCGAGAAGTTACCGGCGCCAGGGGCAGTCGCCATGGAAGCCCCGTCGGTGGGGTCTGACACACTCCCGTCCGTGCTGATCAAGGGATACAACCACGGCCCGCTGGTCGCCGGCGAACCGCTGCTTGAGCGCGCCGGGTTCTGGCCCAACCACCTGCTGGCCATGTGCCGGTTCACCCCGGACGAGGCCCGGCCGGAACCGGAGTGGTTCGGAGCCGACGGTGCGGACACCGACGCCCTCTCCGAGATTCTCCTCGACCACCGGGCCTGGCCGACCTTCCGCATCCCGTTCCAGGGCGGCCACAGTGCCGTCGTCGTCTACCGCAACCTCACCGGCGACCCCGGCATCGACTACCTCCTGACCCACCCGACCTGGCCCCGGGCAGAACCCCTCTCCAGCTTCAACGGCGACTGGTACGGCCCCGGCCTCTCCTGGCGCGACCTCGTCCACATCGCCGAAGCACCGGCCCCCACCACCCCCGGCATACACGACCCCGCCGCCCGACTCCTACTCCTCCTCCCCCTCCTCTCCGCCGACCACCTGCCCCCACAAGCAGCACCCCTCCTGAGCACCGCCCTCACCACCACCGGCACCCCCACCGACCTCGCCCCCACCGCATCCGCCCACCTCCTCCACAACCGACGCCCCTCCCCCCGCCACCCGAGCTCCACCAACTCCCCACTGAGCGGCGGCAGCCACCCCTCCCACCATTCGCCCACCCCATGGTCACCCAACCTCACCCACACCCAAGCCAACGCCCTCGCCAACGCCCTGCGAAGCAACCGGACTTGAGACGATCCGAATCCACCCATCGTCCGAAGCGGCCCGAACTGTCGGCTGAGCTCGGGCGTCAGGGCGAGATCGACAGCACGGTCATGTCCTAGATGCGGACGCCATCGTCCGGCAAACTCCCGCCTATACCCTCGGAGTTGGGCCACCATCCTCTCGACGGCGCACGTGCTCACGCCAGGGGCCGTCCCACCATCCAACGAACGGCGATGCTCGCCCGGTCCAAAGCCCAGAACCAGAACGAGCGGACGGGAGGCGACAGCGGCCTCGCTCCGGTTACGCCGGAGAGGTCGGCTTGGGCCGCAGGTGCCGGCCCCAGATCTGGGCCCTGCGATACGGACCGCTGCCGCTGCTGTCGTACTGCGGTTCGTCGAAGACGACCCAGTACGACAACTCGCCGACCTGCGCACGGGGGTTCTCGACCGACTCCGGTGCCCCAAGGTCGTCCACGGTGCCCAGGAACTCGACCTGCCACGGCCCGTCCCACGCCGGGTCGCGGATCACCGTTACCCGACTGCCGGGCGCCAGTGCGTCCGCCGGCCAGGCCTGGTGCAGGGGACGGCACAGGATGCGCTCGACAGCTTTCCGGTCTCGTGCCTTCGCCGAGTCGGACGACGGGTCAACAGCCATGGACCCAGCCTCCCCGTCCGGACCCCCAGTAGCCACAGGTTAAAGATCAAGCCAAGCGTGCCGTTCATCTCGATTTGACCTGATTTCCTGTCACCTGATGGTGTGGAGAGGAACGGAGTCCGCCCTTCCAGGGGCGGTGTTCTGCTGGGGTGGTGGCGTGAGCGAACCCAAGCCCTGTCCACCCGACTTGGCACACGAGCAGTTACTGCTGGTCAGACCGGTACTACCGGCAGGCGGCCCTCAAGGCACCGGCCGCCAGCGGGCCCACCTCCCGCTCGGCCTGCCCCCGAAGAGCACGCCGAACCACTGCTTCGCCGCCCGGCGCAACGACGGGACCGACCACGTCATCCCCGAACCGTCCCCCCGCCCGGCCCGCCATCCGCACGACCCAACCCTGACGGTCCTGGACCCCGCCTCCACGGCCTTCCGCCCCAGCGGCACGAACACCCCCACCCGGCGCGACCCGAAAGCGGTGACGGCATGAACATCCAGCCCCTGCTCGACGTACTCGACCTCCAGGAGAAGGCCGCACACTACGTGGCCGACGAACTCCACGTGCAGATCGAGGACCTGCACGGCCGACTGCAGGAGACGCAGGTCCATCTCGAACACCTCGCGATCACCCGCAAGACCGTGCTCTCCCTCGCCGACCTCCTCCCGGACGGCCCGTCCTCGCCCGAACTGCCGGATCCCCCGGGGCGCCCGCGCATCCTCTCCGTCCTCAACGAGGCCACCGATCCCCTCCGTGCCCGTAACGGCCGCGAAGCCCTCGACCCCGAACTCCTGCCGAAGCGCGCCAAAAGCACCCGAGCCAAGCCGAAGCGCCTCGTCAAGCTCGACACCCCCGCCGAGACCGACACCGGCAGCGTCCCCACGAAGCAGTAGCCCACCGAACGCGCCCGCCGACCGAACGCCCCCGCCGACGGCCCCGCTTCGGTCTCTCCCCGAATCCGAAAGGGCCGGGACCTGTCCGAGGCCGAGGCGGAACACTCCGCACCGGCCCCGAACGGGGGGTGCACCTGCACCCTCAGTGCCCGGCGTGGTGGACGAACACATAGGTCTCGCGGTCGAGTTCGCTCACCTCCACGCAGAACGCGGCCGGCACCCGAACGTGCGAGCGCAGCAGATCGGTGACCCGGGCCGACAGCTCACCGCGCGCCTCGGCGCTGCGCCCGGCCAGAATCTTGATCTCGACGAGGACGACCGCCTCACCCGTCGAACCGTCCCCGACCAGGTGGCCGGCGGCCGGTCGCACCAGGGTCTTGCAGTCGGCGGTGGCCGTGTCGATCACCTCGGGGATCAACTGGTGCACCTCCTTGGCGAAGGCGGTGGCGTCGAAGTCGAGACCGGGCGAGTGGTCGATCAGGATCTGCGGCATGGCGGGGAGTCCTCCTGGAACTGCGGCGGCCCCGGGACCTTCCCGAGGCAGAGTGGCGTCCGTGATCGAAAACATAGCCCCGCGATGTCGCCGTCGGCAGGCATACTGGCGCAATGTCCGACCATCGCCCGCCCGATGCCGTCGAGCCGCCGGACCCGTTCGAAGGTCTGGTCCTGGACGAGGAATTCATCCGCTCCGCCACCGTGAGCGAGCCGTCTGCGCGGGCCCGGATGCTGGCCGAGCGCTGGCGCCACGAACCGCCGGTCGATCCGGGCGGCCGCCGCTGGACGCCCGACGGCCCCGGCCCGTCCCGGCGCGGGCACCGGTCTGCCGGTCGGTTCCGCCACCGCTTCCGTCGCCCGGACGACGGAACCCAACCCCTGTACCGCAGGACCCGTTTCGGGCGGCTGAGCCGGTTCCGCCTGCTCAGTCGGGGCGAGCAGTGGACGGTGGCGCTCGGACTGCTGATCGTCCTGCTGGTGGTCGGCGGCGTGCTGCTGGTGCCGCAGCGCGCCCACACTCCGCAACTGGGCCGCCCCACCGGTGACCTGGGCCGGCCCTCGCCGTCGGTGGACCGCGCGCTGCCCGGCGGCGGCGTGTTCACCGGCAGCCGGTGCGGGACGCACGGCTACCACCGCTTCCCGACCGCGCCGGTCTCGCTCAGCGTCGACGGGTCGTCAGGACCGGCGCTGCTGCTCGCCGCCCACGGCTACCGGAGCCTCGACGCGGGCCGCCCCGGCGAGTTCACCTTCGACCTGCGGCTCGGTTCGGGCTCCACGACGCCGATGGTGCTGTCGGCGCCGCTCGGCACGGACGGTGTGGCAGTGGAGATCGAAGGGCCGGACGGATTGGTGGCCGGCGCCTACGGGCTGCCCGCGACGGTTGAGGGCGCAGCGCACACCGCCGATGGGCGGGGCTGGCTGGTGGCCGCCCACGGGGCGGTCGCGCACGTCGTCCTGCCGGCGGCGGCCCTCTGCCCGGGCGTGGACGGGCAGGCTCTCGCGGCCGGACTGGTGCCCCGCACCGACGACGGCAGCACCGTCACCGGCCCCGCGCCGTTCACCGTCACGGTCTCGGTGGCGGACCCGGAGGTGGCCGAACTGCGGCGCGCCGGCGGGACGCGGCCGCAGGGCGAGGTACTGGCGGCCACCAACCAAGTCCCGGCGCACGCGACCAGACCGGTCTGAGCTCCTCACTGGCCGCTTTCCGGAACCAGTCCCTCCCACTCCGAACGCACCGGGGGTTGGCAGCCGGGCGGCGGTGGGGATAACCCCACCTCGAAGCCTCCTGTCCCCTTCATGGTGAGTGACGTGCGGTTTTCCTAGCGTTGGCGATGCCCCGAAAGCGAGGACCACCGGGGCGTCACCTCCGAGGAAGGCCTCATCATGTCGCCCCGCCTGCGCCGCTCCCAGCCCGGCCGGCCTGCCCACTCCCCCGACTTCGACGCTGCCGCGGCGCCCGCCTACGCCCCTGGGCACGCGCCGCAGCCCGGACGGCCGCCGAGCGGGCTGCCGCCGATCGGACAGCCGGCGTTCGGGCACCCACCGGTCGGACAAGCCGGTTTCGGGCAGCCGGTCGGACAGCCGGCAGTCGAACTGCGCGGGGTTCGTCGGACTTACGGTCGCGGCACAGACGCGGTGCACGCCCTCGGCGGCATCGATCTGGCGCTGGGCGCGGGCACCTTCACCGCCGTGATGGGCCCGTCCGGCTCCGGCAAGAGCACCTTCCTGCAGTGCGCCGCCGGCCTCGACCGGCCCGACGCGGGGCAGGTGCTGCTGTCGGGCCAGCCGATCAGCTCGCTCGGCGAGGAGGCGTTGACCAAGCTCAGGCGCAGCCGGATCGGCTTCGTCTTCCAGGCGTTCAACCTGCTGCCCTCGCTGACGGTCCTCCAGAACGTACTGCTTCCGCAGCGGCTGGCGGGCGACCGGCAGGACAAGGCGCGGGCCCACGAACTGCTCGCCCGGGTCGGTGTGCGTGAGCTCGCCGCCCGCCGCCCGGCTCAGCTCTCCGGTGGCCAGCAGCAGCGCGTCGCCCTGGCCCGTGCCCTGATCACCCGGCCCGATGTGATCTTCGCCGACGAGCCCACCGGCGCGCTCGACACGCGTACTGCGCAGGAGGTCCTCGGTCTGCTGCGCGATGCGGTGGACGGCCTGGGCGCCACGGTGGTGATGGTGACGCACGATCCGGTCGCCGCCTCGTTCGCCGACCGGGCGGTCTTCCTGGCCGGCGGCCTGCTGGCGGGCGAACTCCACCACCCGGACCCGCGCAGCGTCTCCGACCACATGCTCACCCTCGCCGCCCGCCCCGCCGGAGCCCCCGTATGAGGCCCGACCAGAGCGGTCGGTGCGCCCCGGCCCTCCCGCACTCCGCCCGGCGCCCCCGCCCGGAGCAGACCGACCGACCACCGCGCAGCCCCGCGCCGCCGTCCCGCTCCGCCTCCGCCGTCTCACCGTTCCGCTCCAGGAGTTGACCGCATGACCAACGGACTGGCCCGTGCCGCCGTTCGCTTCCGGCCCGCGTCGTTCGCCGGCACCTTCCTGGCGCTGCTGTTCGCCTCGGCGATCGTGACGGCGTGCGGCGTGCTGCTGCAGACCGGGCTGACCGCGACCGTCCAGCCCGACCGGTACGCGGATGCACCGATCGTGGTGACCGCCGACCAGCAGGTGAAGATCACGGTCGTTCACGGCAAGGATCCCGACACCATCGCCCGGACGCTGCCCGAACGGGCCCGGCTGGACGCCTCGTTGGCAGCCGCGGTGGCCGCCGTGCCGGGCGTCGAGCAGGCCCGGCCGGATTCGGCGTTCCCGGTGTCGGCCGGCCCGTCCGGCCTGCCGGCGCTCACCGGTCGCGGCTGGGCCGCCCTGGGTATCGCCCCCGGTGAGCGGCTCACCGAGGGCCGTGCCCCGGCCGACGGCGAACTGGTCCTGGACGCCGCCAGTGCCCGCGCCGCCCACCTCTCCCCCGGCGCGACCCTTGCTGTCGAGACGCCCGCCGGCACCGCCTCCTACCGGATCTCCGGTCTCGCCGAGGCGCAGCCCGGCCGGGCCACCGCCTGGTTCTCGGACGCCACCGCCGACCGGATCTCCGGCCACCCGGGCCGGATCGACGCCGTGGCTGTCCGCCCCGCGCCGGGCACCGAGCCGAAGGCGCTCGCCGGCGCCGTGCGCCAGGCGCTGGACGGCAAGGCGCAGGTGACGACGGGTGAGCGGCGCGGCGAGGTGGAGCAGCCGGCGCTGCTGGAGGCGAGGGAGGTGCTGGCGGGGATCGGCGGTTCCTTCGGCGGCACGGCCACCACGGTCGCCGTGTTCGTGCTGGCCGGCACCATCGCGCTGGCCACCGGCCAGCGGGCGCGCGAGTTCGCGCTGCTGCGGACCATCGGGGCGACGCCGCGGCAGATCCACCGTTCGATCGCCGCCGAGGCGGCGTTGATCGCCCCGGTCGCCGCCGCGATCGGCGTCCTGCCCGGGCTGGCGCTGGCTCGCTGGTGGTTCGGTGAACTGGTCGACCGCGGCGCGGTGCCGGCCGGGGTGTCGCTCGACGTGGGCCCGCTGCCGCTGGTCGTCTCGGTCGCCCTCTGCACGGTGACGGCGCTGGTGGCCGGTCTGGTCGCGGCCCGGCACAGCGCCCGGATGCGGCCGACCCAGGCGCTCGGCGAGGCCGAGACCGGGCCTGCTGCCCCGCACGCGGTGCGGGCGGTGTTCGGTGCGCTGTTCGCAGTCGGCGCGGTGGCGCTGGCGGTGGCCGCTGCCAACCTGGCGGGCGAGACGGCCGCCAACCTCGCGCTGGGTGTGGTGCTGTGCTTCCTGGTCGCGGTCGGCCTGGTCGGCCCGTGGCTGGTGCGCGGCGCGGTCGGGCTGGTGGGAGTGCTGATGCGTGCGGCGGGGGCGTCGGCCTCGCTGGCCGCCGACAACGCCCGTGCCGCGTCGCGGCGGTTGGCGTCGGCGACCGTCCCGATCGTGATGGTGATCGCCTTCTGCGGGACGCTGGTGTTCCTGCAGTCCAGCCTCGACCATGCCGCCTCGGTGCAGGTCCGCGAGGGGCTCAAGGCGGATCGGGTGGTGACCGCCGCCGCCGCTCCCGGTCTGACCTCCGACACGGTGGGACGCGCGGGCCGCCTGCCCGGTGTGGACGCCGCGGTCGGCCTGCTGCCCACCGGCCTGGTGCACTCGGCTTCCGGTGCCCTCTCCACGGCCACCGCGCAGGCGGTGGACGGCGACCCCGCCGCGCTGGGCAAGGTGCTGGATCTTGACGTGACGTCCGGCGCGCTGGCCGACCTGTCCCGTTCCCCCGACACCGTCGCCCTGGACGGCTTTCTCGCCGAGAGCCTGCACGTGAAGGTCGGTCAGCGGACGGCGTTCTGGCTCGGTGACGGCACCCGGGTCGAGCCGACGGTGGTCGCGATCTACGGCCGGGGGCTCGGCTTCGGGCAGGCCCTGCTGCCGAAGGAGGCGGTCGCCGCGCACACCGATTCGCCGTACGCGGCCCGGTTGTTGGTCGCGCAGGCGCCGGGCGCGGACGGCCCGGCCGTCGCGAAGGCGCTGGCCGGGCTCACCCCGGCGGGCCTGTCGGTGGCCGACCGTCAGGACTACGCGAAGCAGGACGATCAGGATCGCCGGTTGAACGGCTGGGCGAACAGCGTGATGGCGGGCGTGCTGGCCGGGTTCGCGGCGCTGACCGCCGCGAACACCCTGGTGATGACGGTGCTGGACCGTCGCCGCGAGATCGCCCTGCTGCGGCTGGCCGGCACCACCCGCCGCCAGGTCCGTTCGATGCTGCGCTGGGAGGCGCTGCTGATCGCCGCGATCGGTCTGGTGGCCGGCGCCGCGATCGCGTGGGCGACGCTCACCCCGATCACTCGCGCGCTGACCTCCGCTGCCCCGCACGTTCCGCTCACCTCCGCCCTTCCGCTCGGTGCCGCGACCGTGCTGCTCTGCCTGGCCGCCACCGCCGTCCCCGGACGCGCTCTGCTGCGCTCCCGCCCGACAACCGCGCTCTGACCCCGACCGGTTCGAGCCCGATCGGCACTTCCGCCCGCGTCCCGTGGCCGTCCCCTTCCGGGGGCGGCCCGGGCTGCTTCCTCCCATGTCCTGTGCGGCCGCGGTGAGTTCGGGAGTCTCCCTGGCGGTGGTGGGGCGTAGGTCGGCGGTGGGCGGGAACAGCCCGTCAAGGAGCCGGAAGACGGCGCTCACCGCCCTGAACTCCCGGTGGATCCGGTCGAGTTCGCCCGGGCGCGGCCGGCGGCCGGAGCGGGCTGCCGCCACGGCCTCGCACAGGGCGATCAGCGCCCAGGCCCGGACGGCATGGTCGAGGGCCGCACAGGGGCGGCCCCGGCTGTCGCCCATGGTCGTCCTGCGGTGGCTGCGTCCCGCACGGTCGGCCTCGCGGCGCAGTGCCTCCCGGCCGGAGAGGAACAGTCGTCTGCCGCCGGCCACGGCGTGTTCGATCCGCCGGGCCGCCCGGGCGATGTGCCGCCCGCCGAAGGTCCGGCCCAGCATGGAGTCGGCTTCCGCCGGTGCGGTGTGCGTCATGGATCCGTACCCCCTTCCGCTCCGGCGGCCTCGACGACCCTCCCTGGCCGTTCGATTTCGGCCTGCTCCGGATGTTCCGTAGCCTAGGGGCGGCCATCGGCCAAACCTGCTGGTAGAGGCCCCAAACCACCCGGCGGGGTGACGCGGTGGGCAGTTCTCCGCCCGCACAGGTGGTTCGGTCGCGTTCGAAATTGACGGTTCGCCGTCTCCGGGGCGCCGCGGCGGAGCCACCGACCGCGGCCGCGCTACCGGCCCCGGCCGAGCCCGGTCAGTCCCACCAGAAGGACCACTGGTCGGCGTCGACCAGGCCGGGGGCGTAGTCGGCGATCGTCCCGGCGCCCTGGAAAATGTTGTCGGGGCAGAACGCGAGGTGTTCGGCGGCGATCAGGAGCGCCCGATCGTCGTCCTCCGGCGGTGCGCCGACGCTCAGTTCGAGCTCCGCGAAGCCGACCTGGACCAGCCGGGTGCCGAAGCGGCGTTCCCAGTCGAGCAGCACGGCGGAGACCTTCGCGATGTCGCCCTCGTGGTTGACCGGCCCGGTCCAGCCGCAGGCGGTCAGCGCCTCGGCGCCGGTGGCGGCGGGCACCAGGCCGATCCGCAGGTGCTCGTTGTTGGCCAGCAGTTCGCGGGCCAGTGCGCGGGCGGCCCGGTCGGGGTCGCCGGGATGTTCGGTGGCGGGTGCCGTTCCGGGCCAGCCGTCGGTGAACGGGGCGATGCTCTCGGCGAGTTCGGCGGCCTCCTCCGGGTCCGCCTCGTCCTCCTGGTCGCCGTCGAGGGTGGTGGAGTGGGTCCAGCCGGTGCGCAGCAGCGCGGCGGGGTCGTACAGGTCCGGTTCTCCGGCGGCGCGCGGCTGGAGTTCGCCGGTCCCCCAGGGGCGGAACTTGGGGTCGTCGGCGGAGAGCGGGGCGAGCAGCAGCGGCCACAGCCCGCTGTCGGGGTGTGCGCGGTGGAGTTTCTCCCAGAGTCCGAGGGGTGCCGGTCCGTCGCTCATCCAGAGCACGGGGGCGGCGTTCTCGTCGTTGTCGTCCGGCGTCACCAGGTGTCCGGCGGGCAGCAGGGCGGCGACGGCGGCCAGCTCGGCGTGGGGTCGGAGGCGGCGCAGATCATGGAGGGCGTCGGTCATGTCGCCACGCTAACGACGCCCTCCGACAGGCCGCTCTTCCTACTGTCCGGTAGTCAACCGCCGCTCCCCGCGCGCCCGTTCGCGGACCTGCGGAAGTGGACGCGGGGCCCCTGAGGTGATTACGGTCTCGCATCAAACTCATTGTCGGATGATCACGCGACCGCGCGCATCCGACCGGAGCAGAAAGCAGGAGCGCATGGCTTCCCATCGACGCCCGAAACAAGCGACCCGGGCCCGCGCCTACGTACTGACCGGTGCCGCCGCCACGGCGGTGGCGCTGTCGGCGCAGGTCGGCGCGCACGCGGCCCCGTCCCAGCCGAACAAGAACGAGGTGAAGGCGCAGGTCGACAAGCTGCTGGAGGAGCAGGAGCAGGCGGCCGAGAAGTACAACGGCGCCAAGGAGAAGGCCGACCAGCTGCGCAAGCGGGCCGACCAGCTGCAGGACCAGCTGGCACGCGGCCGGGAGCAGTTGACCGAGCTGACGTCCGGGCTGGCAGCCGTGGCGGCCGAGCAGTACCGCCAGGGCGGCATCGACCCGTCGGTGCGTCTGATGCTGTCGTCCGATCCGGACCGGTACCTGGCCCAGGCGTCCTCGTTCGACCAGGCCGCCGGCACCCAGGCCGGGGCGCTGCGGGCGCTGGAGGCCCAGCAGCGCCGGCTGGACCAGCAGCGGCAGGAGGCGGCGGCGGTGCTGGCCGAGCTGGACGACCAGACCCGCACGCTCGACTCCGCCAAGGGCACCGCGCAGTCCAGGCTTCAGGAGGCGCAGCGCCTGCTGGCCACGCTGTCCGCCGCGGACCGCGCCGCGATCGTGCGGGGCACCGACGGGGCCGCCTCGCGCGGTGCCTCCCGGGTCGAGCCGGGGAGCCTGCCGCAGGCCAGCGGCGCGGCCAAGGTCGCGGTGGAGGCCGCGCTCAGCAAGCAGGGCGCGGACTACATCTGGGCCGCGGCCGGACCGAACGTCTTCGACTGTTCGGGCCTGATGGTGTGGGCCTACGCGCAGGCCGGCATCGCGCTGCCGCGCACCTCGCAGGCACAGGCCACGGTCGGCACCAACGTCGGCACGGACTGGCACAACGCCCAGCCCGGCGACCTGGTGATCTACAAGTCCGACCGGAGCCACGTCGCCATGTACATCGGCAACGGCCAGGTGGTGCACGCGCCGAAGGCCGGTGACGTGGTGAAGGTGATGAAGGTGGACGCGATCACGATCAACGTCATCCGCCGGGTCTGACGGACCGGGGCCGAGTCCCCGGATCCGATCGCCGATCAGCTCCGAGCGGGGGCGGGGCGGCGGTCGGGCAACTGTCCGGCGACGATCGAGGCCAGCGCGAGGGCGAAGCCCAACAGCTGGACCGGGCCGAGGGTCTGGTCGAGCACCACCGCGCCGAGGACGGCGGCCACCAGCGGAGAGAGCAGCCCGAGCACCGCGACGTTGGTGACGGGAAGGCTGGTGATGCCTTGGAACCACAGGGCGTAGGTGAGCAGTCCGCCGATCAGGCCGAGCCACAGGTAGCCGAGCGCGGCTCGTCCGTCGACGGCCGGCGGGGCGCCCTCGAACAGGAAGGTCAGCGGGAGCAGGAACAGGCCGCCGGAGGTGAGTTGCCATCCGGTGAGCGCGAGCGGGGAGACGCCTTCGGGGCGGCCCCAGCGCTTGGTGAGGGTGACGCCGAGCGCCATGGTGGCGGCGCCGCCGAGTCCGGCCGCCACGCCGACGGCGTCCAGGGCGGCACTCGGGCCGATCACCACCAGTCCGACGCCGAGCACTCCGACCAGGCCCCACAGCAGCCTTCGACCGGACAGGCGTTGGCGCAGCACGACCACGGCCAGCACCGCGACGATCATCGGCTGGGCGGCCGCGAGGGTTCCGGCGACTCCGCCGGGCAGGCGTTCGGCTGCGGTGAACAGCAGCGGCAGGAACAGTCCGATGTTCAGCACGCCGAGGACGGCGGCCTTGCCCCACCAACTGCCGCGCGGCAGCGTCCGGGTGACGGCCAGGGCGATCAGGCCGGCGGGCAGGGCGCGCAGCAGGGCGGCGAACATCGGGTGGCCGGGCGGCAGCAGCTCGGTGGTGACCACGTAGGTGGTGCCCCACACGGCGGGGGCGACGGCGGTCAGCGCGGTGCGCGGCAGGGCGCCGGGTCCGCGACCCGAACTTCCGGACGGTGCGCGGGTGGTGAGCGGGTCGGCGGCGGTCGGGGCGGTGCTGGTCGCTGTCATGACGGAGAGTCTGGCGTTCACCCGATCGATGAGTCCAACACATGTCTGTCAGTGCATTGATCTCGTTTCGCGATGGATGCAGGATGGGGGCATGGAGCTTCAGCAGGTGCGCTACGTCCTCGCGGTGGCCGAGACGCTCAACTTCACCCGCGCCGCCGAGCGCTGCCTGGTGGTGCAGTCGGCGCTCAGCCATCAGATCTCCCGGCTCGAACAGGAGCTGGGCGCCCGGCTGTTCGAACGCACCAGCCGCCGGGTGCGGCTGACCGCGGCCGGTGAGGCCTTCCTGCCGGCCGCCCGCCAGTGCCTGGAGGCGGCGGAGCGGGCGGCCGCCGAGGTCGCCGCGGCGGTCGGCGAGGTGCGCGGGCGGCTCGCGGTGGGCCTGATCCCGACCGTCACCGCCGTGGACATCCCCGCCGGCCTGCACGCCTTCCGCGACCGCCACCCGCAGGTACGGATCCGCCTGCGGGTCGGCGCCAGCGACGACCTGATCGAACAGGTCCGCCAGGGCACGCTGGACGTCGCCTTCCTCGGGCTGCCCCCGACGCTGCGCCCGCAGGGGGTGACGGCCCGCGAGCTGGCCCGTGGCCGCCTGGTCGCGGTGGTGGGGCCGGACCATCCGCTGGCCGCCCGGGGGCGGGTGAGCCTGCGCGAGCTGGCTGCGGAGCCGTTCGTCGACCTCCCTTCGGGCACCGCCGGCCGGGCCCAGACCGACCTGGCGTTCAGCGCGGCCGGCCTGGTCCGCGATGTGGCGTTCGAGGTCACCGACGCCGCGTACATGCCGCGCCTGGTCGGCCCGGGGCTGGCGGTGGCGATGCTGCCGGCCGCGTACGTTCCCCAGCTGACGGGGGTGGCCACGGTCAAGGTCTCGGACGCGCCGACCCGGATCGAGACGGTGATCTGGAGCCGTTCGGGCCACACTCCGGCGACCGCCGCCTTCCTCGACCTGCTGAACGTCGCGCGCGACGCTCCGCACGCCGAAATCGGCTGATCCGACCATCGGATGATGACCCGTCAGATCTCCGTGATGTGTCGCCGCGTGTCCCCACGTGACCACTCCGACGATCCGCTGGCGGGTCGCTCCCGCGCTGTGCTTACCTGACGCCGTGACCGTCCCGGCGGGGCCTTCGCCCGCCGTCCTCCTGGCCCGACGGTCCGCCGATCACACCACCTGTGACGGCTCCGCCGTGCCCGCGCAGCCGTCCGCCCTCCCCGCACGCGTACAGGAGCAGCATGTCCGAGCAGAACCCCGCGGCCACCTCCGGCTGGTCGTTCGAGACCCGGCAGATCCATGCGGGCGCGCAGCCCGACCCGGCGACCGGGGCCCGGGCGGTGCCGATCTACCAGACCACTTCGTTCGCGTTCCGGGACACCGCGCACGCCGCCGACCTGTTCTCCCTCGCCGAGCCGGGCAACATCTACACCCGGATCCACAACCCGACCACCGACGTGCTGGAGCAGCGCCTGGCCTCGCTGGAGGGCGGCGTGGCGGCGGTCGCGCTGGCCTCCGGGCAGGCCGCGGAGACGCTGGCCCTGCTGACGGTGGCCGGCGCGGGCGACCACCTGGTCTCCTCGGCGTCGCTGTACGGCGGCACGTACAACCTGCTGCGGCACACCCTGCCCCGGTTCGGCGTCGAGGTGACCTTCGTCGAGGACCCGGACGACCTGGACGCCTGGCGGGCGGCGATCCGTCCGAACACCAAGGCGCTGTTCGCGGAGACGCTGGGCAACCCGCGCGGCAACGTGCTGGACGTGCGCGCGGTCGCCGACGTCGCGCACGCCGCCGGGGTGCCGCTGATCGTCGACAACACCGTGCCGACTCCGTTCCTGCTGCGGCCGATCGAGCACGGCGCGGACGTGGTGGTGCACTCGGCGACCAAGTTCCTGGGCGGGCACGGCACCACCATCGCGGGCGTGGTGGTGGACGGCGGCACCTTCGACTTCGGCGCCCACCCCGAGCGCTTCCCCGGCTTCAACGAGCCCGACCCGAGCTACCACGGCCTGCGCTTCTGGGACGCCCTCGGCCCCGGCGCGTTCGCGGCCAAGCTGCGCGTGCAGCTGCTGCGCGACCTCGGGCCGGCGCTCGCCCCGCACTCGGCGTTCCTGCTGCTGCAGGGCATCGAGACGCTGTCGCTGCGGCTGGAGCGGCACACCGCCAACGCGCTGGAGCTGGCCCGCTGGCTGCAGGCGCGCGACGAGGTCGAGGTGGTCCACTACCCGGGCCTGCCGTCCAGCCGCTGGCACGCCGCCGCGCAGCGCTACCTGCCGCGCGGCGCGGGCGCGGTGCTCTCCTTCGAGCTGCGCGACGGCGTGGAGGCCGGGCGGCGGTTCGTGGACGGGCTGGAGCTGTTCAGCCACCTCGCCAACATCGGGGACGTGCGCAGCCTGGTGATCCACCCGGCGTCGACCACGCACAGCCAGCTGGACGCCGAGCAGTTGGTGGCCACCGGCACCGCGCCCGGCCTGGTGCGGCTGTCGGTCGGGCTGGAGAGCGTCGTCGACCTGAAGGCGGACCTGGAGGCGGGCTTCCGTTCGGCGAAGGGCGCGTCCTGAACAGCACCTTGGGTCTCGCCGTCCCGCCTGCCACCGGTGCCTGGCGGGACGGCGATCCGGTCGGTCGGCGGAGCTGGTTCGCGCTGCCCGCGCCGCTCGCCCTGGAGGCGGGCGGCACCCTGCCGGGCGGGCGGCTGGCTTACGAGAGTTGGGGGTCGCTCGCGCCGGACGGCTCCAACGCCGTCCTGGTGCTGCACGCCCTGACCGGCGACAGCCACCTCGCCGGCCCGGCCTCGGCCGGGCACCCGACGGCCGGCTGGTGGGACGAACTGGTCGGCCCCGGGCGTCCGTTGGACACCGATCGCTGGTTCGTGGTGGCGCCGAACGTGCTGGGCGGCTGCCAGGGCTCCACCGGCCCCGCCTCGCCGGCGCCCGACGGAGCCGCCTGGGGCGGGCGCTTCCCGTTCCTGACCCAGCGCGACCAGGTCGCCGCCGAGGCGCTGCTCGCCGACGCGCTCGGCGTGCAGCGCTGGGCGCTGGTGGTCGGCGGCTCGATGGGCGGAATGCGGGCCCTGGAGTGGGCGGTGACGCACCCTCGGCGGGTGGGGGCGCTGCTGGTGCTGGCTTCCGCGGCGGCGGCCTCCGCGGAGCAGATCGCGCACGCCTCCGCGCAGTTGCACGCGATCCGCGCCGACCCGGGCTGGCACGGCGGCGACTACCACCATCTGCCGCCCGGCGCCGGGCCGCACCGCGGCCTCGGCCTGGCCCGCCGGCTCGCCCAGATCACCTACCGCAGCGAGAGCGAGCTCGCCGCCCGCTTCGGCCGCGCCCCGCAGGACGGCGAACACCCGTGGCGCGGTGGACGGTTCGCCGTCGAGTCGTACCTGGACCACCACGCCTCGAAGCTCGCGCACCGCTTCGACGCGGGCAGCTACGTCGTCCTCAACGAGGCGATGAACGCCCACGACCTGGGCCGGGGCCGGGGCGGTACGGCCGCCGCGCTGCGCCGGGTGACCGCGCCCGCGCTGGTCGCCGCCGTCGACTCGGACCGGCTCTACCCGCCCTCGCAGCAGGCCGAGCTCGCCGCGCACCTGCCGCACGCCGACGCCCTGCGGGTGATCTCCTCGCCGTACGGCCACGACGGATTCCTGCTGGAGACCGGGCAGGTGGCGACGCTGCTCGCCGAACTCCTGCCGGCGGCCCGCCGGTGACCGCCCGGCGGCCCGCCGGGGACGGGCTGCCGTCGAGCTCGTGGCCGTCGGGCGGGCGGCCCCCGGGCCGGCCGCCGTCAGGCGATCGAGGCGGCGACGATCGCGGCGGCGGCCAGGTTGCAGCTGGCCGACACCCACACGGCCGGGTGCGGCTCCTTGGAGACCAGGATCGCGCCCAGCCGGCCCGGGGTGAGCAGATCCAGCAGCCAGAACGCGAGCGCCATCATCAGCAGTCCGAGCACGCCGAAGCACAGCGTGGAGACCAGGCCCTTGCCGAAGTCGTCGTAGGTGGTGCGGATCGCCGTGTACACGATGCCGCCGACGCCCAGCAGCGCCGAGCTGAGCAGCAGGGCGGCGTTGCGGTTGCCCTCCGCCCAGATCAGCCGGCCGAGCTTGCCCGGGGTGAGCAGGTCGATCAGCAGGTAGCCGAACAGCAGCAGCACCAGGCCGACCAGGCCGTAGACGGCGGCCGCGCCGAGGCCGTGGACTATGTCGTTCATCAGCGGGGCTCCCCCGGAGTCGGGCGGCCGTGCCGGGCCGCGCCATGGTCAAGGATCGGCAAAAGATAACCCATCGCCGTGGCAGGTCGTCAGTTTCCGACTGCAAAGGTCCGACCATCACATCTTCCGCGTACGATGGTCCGCCATGACACCGCCGCCGCCCGCCGCCGCCGTCCCGAACCAGCCGAGACCGGGCGCCCGACGCCGGTCGGGCTTCGTCACCCTGGGGATGGTCGGCACGCTCGCCCTCACCCTCTCCGGCTGCTCCTCCTCCAGCACCCCGCCCAGCCGCTGCGTCGACCCGACCACGCTGAAGGTGCTGGACCGCCACTCCTGTTCGGCCGGCGGCGCCGGCGCGGGCCGCTGGTACTACTGCGGGTACGGCACCGACACCGTCAACGGCGGCACCTTCGACAAGGCCGCCACCAAGCGCGGCGGCTTCGGCTGCCCCAAGGGCAGCAGCAGCGGCTCGGGCGGCGGCTGACCCCTGATGCGCCGTCACACCATCACCCCCCGCCCCGACTGGCTGGACACCGTCGAATCGCAGGGCCTCGTGTACGCGATGTGCTCCGACCCCTGCAACCAGGGCGGCCCGCACCCCTACTGGGACGAGAGCGCCTACTACGAGTTCTCCCTGCCCGAGGTCGAGTCGCTCGAAGAGGTCGTCGAGGAACTCCACGAACTCTCCCTCGCCGCGGCCGACCACGTGGTGCGCACCGGCCGCTTCGCGGACTTCGGCATCACCGACCCCCGGCTCGCGGCGGTCGTCGCCGAGTCCTGGCACCGTCGCGACGAACAGCCCAGCCTGTACGGCCGGTTCGACCTCGCCTACGACGGCACCGGCCCCGCCAAGCTGTTCGAGTACAACGCCGACACGCCCACCTCGCTGATCGAGGCCGCCGGGCCGCAGTGGTTCTGGCTGGAGGACCGGTTCCCCGACGCCGACCAGTGGAACTCGCTGCACGAACGCCTGATCGCCTCCTGGCAGCGCCAGAAGCACCTGCTCCCGCCCGGCCCCGTGCACTTCGCCCACTCCCGCGGCGACACCGAGGGCGAGGACTGGCTGACCACCCTCTACCTCCAGGAGTGCGCCGAGCAGGCCGGCCTGCAGACCGTCGGCATCGCGATGGAGGACATCGGCTGGGACAGCCTGAGCGGCCGATTCGTCGACCTCGAACACCGGTTCATCCGCTCCGCGTTCAAGCTCTACCCGTGGGAGTGGCTCGCCGAGGACGAGTTCGCCGACCAGCTCCTCGACGTCATCGACCTCGGCGGCGGCACCGGCTCCACCCTGTGGATCGAACCCGCCTGGAAGATGCTGCTCTCCAACAAGGCGCTGCTGGCCGTGCTCTGGGAACTCCACCCGGGCCACCCGAACCTGCTGCCCGCCTACCTCGACGGCCCGCGCGAACTCGCCGACTCCGACGGCCCCGGCTACGCCGCCAAGCCGCTGCTGGGCCGCGAGGGCGCCGGCATCCGCATCGTCGAACCCGACGGCACCCAGACCCGGCTCGCCGACTGGGCCGGCGACCCCGACCGCTACGGCGCCGAAGGCCACTGCTACCAGCAGTACCACCCCCTGCCCGACTTCGACGGCAACCGCCCTGTCCTCGGGGCCTGGGTGGTCGACGGCGAATCCGCCGGCCTCGGCATCCGCGAGACCGATGACAGCCCGATCACCCACCAGGGCGCCCGCTTCCTTCCGCACATCATCCGCTGAACTCCGCTCCGTCCGACCCGTCCCGGCCGACTACGTATCCTTCGTCGACCGGGATGGGTATCCCCTACGCATTGATCCGGCCACAGCCCGCCGCAAAGCTGGAATCCGCTCTCCCCGCCCCCCGACAGGAGATCCGGATGACCCGCCGCGAACGCTTCCGCCTCTACGCCAGCGAACACTTCACCGCCCTCACCGAGCAGCCCGCAGCGCGCTGCCCCCGGCGCGGAACCGTCGAACGCCAGACCCGCCGCGCCACCCTGTCCCGACTCGCCCGGCTCACCCGCCAGCCGCGTCCCTGAGCCCCGCCGCCCGACGGGCCGTCACCTCGCCTCCAACGCCTCCGCCACCTCCTTCCGCCCCACCCCGAGCTTGCGCAGCACGCTCGCCACGTGGTGCTCCACGGTGCGCGGCGACAGGAACAGCGCCTGCGCGATGTCCTGGTTGCCCACCCCTTGCGCGACCAGCTCCGCGACCTGCCGCTCGCGTGGCGACAGCGCCGCGCCGTAACCCCGCCGCCCCGGCGACGCCGCCCGCCCGAGGCCGAGATCACGCCGGACGTGCTGGCAGCGCGCCGCGTCGGACGCCGCCCCGAGCGTGGTGAACGTCGCCTCGGCGGCGGTCAGCCGCTCCGCCGCGCTCCGGGCGTCCTGCTCGACCAGCACCCGGGCCAACCGCTCCTCCGCGCGGGCGGCCTCGTACGGGCGCCCGATCGCCCACCAGGCGTCCCGCGCCTGCTGGAAGGCCTCGGCCGCGCCGTCCTCGCCGCCGCCGAGGCCCTCCAGCAGGTAGCCGCGGGCCAGTTGGAGCCCGGCGTGCGCGGCCGGCGCGTCGAGGCCGACCAGTGCCGCCGCAGCCTCCTCGACGAGGTGCCGGGCGGCATCGGTGTCGCCGACCTCTCGCGCGGTCTCCACCGCCACCGGCAGCAGCTCCGCACTGCGCGCCCAGGCCCCGGCCTGCCGCAGGATCGCCACGGCCGGCGCCACCACCTCGGCGGCGGCCGCCCCGCCGTGCTCGGCCAGTTCCAGCGCCCCCAGTCCGGCGGCGGCCCGGAGCGCGGCCGTGACCTGCGACTCCCGCTCGCCGTACCGGGCCGCACTGGTGAACTCGGCCCGTGCCACCGCCAACCGCCCCCACGCGGCAGCCAACCGGCCCAGCAGCATGGCGCGTTCGGCGCCCGCCATCGCCACGTCCGGGAACTCGGTGCCCAGCGCCGCGAACCGCTCCTCCAGCCCCTGCCAGCGCCCGGCCAGCCCATCCAGCCGCAGCAGGGCGATCCGGCTGTAGCACTCCAGGTAGGCGATCGCGGCCTGCCGGG
The DNA here is from genome assembly GCF_053602195.1 of Kitasatospora sp. NPDC004531. Classification (NCBI taxonomy): domain Bacteria; kingdom Bacillati; phylum Actinomycetota; class Actinomycetes; order Kitasatosporales; family Streptomycetaceae; genus Kitasatospora; species Kitasatospora sp. NPDC004531. The sequence continues at coordinate 66,131 of NZ_JBSGDD010000019.1, forward strand.
CCAGGGCCCGACTCTCCGCGAGCAGCCGGCCCGCCCGCCGGTCGTGCCCGGTGTCGAGCGCGATGTCGCCGACGTTGTACAGAGCGCGGGTGGTCTGCCGGACCACCTCCGGGTTGGTGGAGTCGCGCGGCAACCGGTCGAGTTCGGGCCACAGCTCGGGGTCGCCCTCGCGGGCCTGGAAGGTCAGCATCGTGGCCCGGTAGGCGGCGTTCACCTCCTCGTCCGGCTCGACCTCCAGCGCGGCGGCCGCGTTCGCCATGCGCTCCCGGGCGGCGGCCCCCGCACCGTCGCGTTCGTTCATCGCCAGCGCCACCAGAGCGCGCGCCGCCCGGGCCGGACGCTCGGCGAGTTCGTCGGCGGCCCGCTCGATCTGCGCGAACCCTGCCCGGTCGCCGCCCTGAACCGCCATCCGCAGACCGAGCGTCAACCGGATCTCGCCCCGATCGGCCACCGGCAGCCGCGGGTCGGCGACGATTCCCGCCAAGGCTTCGGTGCCGGCGGTGTCGTCGGCGGCGTTCGCGGCGATCGCCGACAGGGCCCGGGCGGCCCGCACCCGCCGCTCGGGCGCCAGCTCGGTCTCCGCGAGCAGCTCCCGCAACAGCACCCCGGCCGCCGCCGGATCACCCTGCTCCGTTGCCTGCCCTGCCGCCGCTTCGGCCAACTGCTGCCAGGCCTTCCGATCGCCGAGCGCCCGGGAGTGCACGGCGATCCGGGCGAGCGGCTGCGGCTCGCAGCTTCGCAGCACGGCGATCGCCCGCCGGTGCAGCGCCGACCTCACCGGCCCCGGCACGCGCCGGTACGACACCTGTCGATCGGGCTCGCGGAGGAACGCGTACCGGGCGTCCGCAGGCTCGGCCAGCACCCCCGCCCCGAGCGCCTCCACCAAGGCCGCCGCCACCCGTTCGGCCGACAGCCGGGCCACCTCGCCGATCGTCTCCTCGCCGACCGGCACGCCCAGCACCGCCACCGCCTCCGCCACCGCGAGCGCGTCGGGCCCGAGCCGGAGAAGCCGTTCCTCCACCGCCTCCCGCAGACCGCGCGGCAGCTCGGCGGCGGCCAGCGCCGCGGCCGGATCCGGATGCGGGCCGCTGTCGCGCAGGGCCGACAGGTCATCCAGGAGGAACGCCGGAAGCCCACCGGAGCGTTCACCCAGCACGGCTGCCAGTTCGGGCACCACGTCGGCACCCCACTCCCGGGCGACCAGCTCCCGCACCTCCGCCTCCCCCAGGGGCCCGAGCCCGACCACCCCGCCGGCCACCCCCGGCGGGCAGCGGTAGGCCGCACCCAGCACCGGCGCACCCGTCGCGGCCGGCCGCTGGGTGACCAGCAACGACAGCCCCGGGAGCGGGTCTCTGGCCAGCACCAGCAACAACTCCCGGCTCGCCGGATCCGCCCACTGCGCGTCCTCGACCACCAGCACCACACGGCCCAGGGCGTCGAGCAGCGCCCGCACGCCCTGCACCGCCCGGTACCGTTCCTCCCCGCCTGCGGACTCCTCCGGCAGCCACGCTCCGAGTTCAGGCAGCCACCGCCGAAGCACACCCGCGCTCGGCGGCAGTGGTGCCGCCTCTGCGAGCAGCGGGGCTGCGCTCCGCAATGCGTCCAGCACCGGCCCGAGCGGCGGCGGCTCGGCAAGCGGATGGCAGTACCCGGTCAGCACCCGCCCCGGCACCACCCCGGCCTCCGCCAACGCCTGCCGCACCAGGGCGGACTTCCCCGCTCCCGCCTCGCCTTCCATCAGCACCACCGAGGGCGCCGCCCGCAAGGCCGTGACCAGCCGCGTCAGCTCACGCCGCCGCCCGACGAACCCCGGCGCTCCGCTGCCCCGCACCACCGCACACCACCTCCGTCCACCCGTTCTCGTTCCCGTTCTCGTCGACGGCACTGCCCCGCCGACCGGCCCCTCCCTCGCCCCACCACGGCGCGCCGCACCGCCGACCCGACCGGCTCCGCTCACCGCCTCCTCTCAGGCTCCGCCCGCACCCCGCTGCCTCACCTCGCGGACCGGCTGCCTCGCCCTCCGGCCCGGCTACTGCTTCGCCCCTGCCCGCCCCGCCCGGCGCGGCACGGCACGGCCGAGCCTGCCCGGCCCTGCGGCAGCGCACTCCCAGGCCGCCGCCACCGCGCCGTGTTGCGAGCGGGGTCGCTCCCTGGCGAGCATGAAGAAGCTGCGTGGGACCTCACCCCGAGTGACGAGGACAGGTGCTGTCATGACCGACTGGGACGCCCAGGACCCGGAACCCGCCGAGGACGACGGCGTTCTCGAACCGGCCGACTCCCTGCTCACGGACCGACTCGACGACGACCCGCTGGACGCCGGCATCATCCCTTCCGACCGGTACCGCGGCGCGACCGCGTACGGCACGACGCCCGAGGAGGCCGCCCGCAGGGAGCCGCTGGACCAGTTGCTCTCCGAGGAGGAACCTGACGAGGACCCCGAGGTCGTCGACGACCGCTGGACCGACGGGCCGTCCCCACGTGCCGGACGCCTCGTCGAGGACGGGATCGACACCGCAGGCGCCGACGTGGGCCCCGACGGAGGGGCTGCCAGTGCCGAGGAGGCCGCTGTCCACCTGGTCTACCCCGACGAGGACGCCGAGGCCGAGTTCGACGACGCCGCGCCCGACGAGCCGCTGCGCGAGGCGGTCCGGTTCACCGTTCTCGACGACCTGGCCGACCGGGTACCCGACGACGACTATCGCTGACGCCCGGTCTCCACCACCGGCTTCGCACTCGTCTCACTCGCTCATCGCCACCTCCAGGTCGGCCACCAGCAGCTGCGGACCGGTCTCGTCCGCCTCCGCCACCACCGCCCTGTCCGGAGCCCATGCCGCGCTGCCCCCACAACCCGTCCACGGCCCGGCGACGCCGACGTGGTTGGCCAGCATCACGTGCATCCCGGTCGCTTTCGCCATCGCCGGATGCACCGTGCGCCGCTCCTCTCGCCCGCCCTCGGTGCCGTAGAGCGAACTGGCGAGATGCACCTGGCACCCCAGCGCCGCATTTCGGGCCGTCACCTCGGGGAAGTGGTTGTCGAAGCAGGTGGCCAGCGAGTAGCCGACCCCGTCCAGCCAGAACCTGCCGCCGCCGCTTCCTGCTGTGAACACCTCCTGCTCGTTCTCGTACAGATGCTCCTTCGCGTACGTCGTCACCACGGCCCCGTCCGGCCCGTACGCGGTGCTGACTATCTGCGGCCGATCCCCTGGCCCCGCCCCGACGCCGTTGACCACCACGGCGATGCCGGCGCCGCGCACCGGATCGAGCCGCGCGTCGTCCGGCTCCGTCCACAGCCGCCGGTCTGCGGCGATCCTCGCGAGCTCATAGCCGGTGAGGCACAGCTCCGGCCCGAACACCACGACCGCACCCGCCTCCCGTGCCTCCCGAGCCAGCGCCGCGATCCGCCCGACGTTCGCTTCCACATCGCCCGGCACGCACTCGAACTGGGCGGCTGCCACCCTCACCTGCGCCATGTCGCTCCTTTCCCTGACACCCGGGCCGGCACTCGCATCCCGACCGACCAGCCCTCACCGCCGATTTGGCGCCCCGCGCTACCGAGAGATGCCGGCCCGCAGTCGCCCGAAGGCGGTCGAATCCGGCTGGTTCGGCAGAAACGCCTTGATCAGCTCCGCGCACTCGCGGGGCGAGTACGCTCCGCTGTCGCATTCGAAGTCGTAATCGCCATGGCGGTGCACCAAGTCGTACTGATGGGCCGCCAGGCCGACCGGCCTGTCACCCCGAGCGGTCTCGCGTCGTATCAACTCCTCCAGATCGCACCGAACCCCGACGAACAGGACTCGGTACGGGCTGAGCACGTCCAGACAGTCCGCCAGCCGCCACGGCTCGCTCAGGAGGTGGTCGACAATCACGTTGTTCCCGACCCCCGCCATCGCGGCGACCGACCGGTGGAAGCCCTGCCTGGTCCGCTTCAGTGCTTCGTCGAACTGCGCCTGCTCCATGGCGCGTTGGGTCCGCATCGCGTTGAACGTGTCGACGCTGACGTGGAACCAGACCTCGTCGTCGAGAATGTCCAGCAACTCCCGCGCGATGCTCGACTTCCCCGAACTGGACGTGCCGTTGAGGAAGATGATGCGCCCCGCAGTCTCATCCATGTGATCTCCCACTCTCGCGTGCCATGGTCCCGATGACGGTCCACCTTGCCAGATCACCATGTGCCGCCTGCTCGGGCGTCGGGAACCTCCAGCCCGGTCTGCGAGGTCGCACGGGCCCGGGCACCACGGCGACAGCTGCCGAACGAAGCCGGAACAGGCCTCCGCCGATGGCAAAGAAGACCGGAAATCATCCGACCGAAAATCATCTATACCTCCTTCGTTCAAATCTCATGAAAAACGCCTCCCCTCACCCGAGCACCACCCGTTGGAGGCACGCGACGAAACACCCGGTGCCTTCGCGCCGCCATCCGCGTTGGATCTGCAACTGCGTCGACCTGACCGCTCGGCCGTCGCATCCGACCGATTCAACGGAGGCCATTCATGTCCACCACCACCGTGTTCGCATTCAACGGAATGAGCTGCGGCCACTGCGCGCGCACCGTGACCGCGGAGCTGACCGCGCTGCCCGGGATCACCGGCGTCACCGCCGATCCGCAGGCCGGCCGGATCACCATCGAGTCGGTTCACCCCCTGGACGATGAACAGATCCGATCCGCCGCGAGCGGCGCCGGCTTCACCCTCGGCGACCGCATCTGAGATGCACCGAGCCCTCTAGCGACGACCGCCCACCGGTGCCGGCCCTTCAGTACAGCCACTCATCGGCCGGCACCTCCTCTCCCGTTCGTTGCCGCCATCGGCATTTCTACCTCCGCCGAATCGACAGCAACCTCCCTCGGTGCCGATATTTCTGGATCCACTCTTTCGAGTAATTTTCTGTAACACCCCGCCAACATGAATACCCGACCGCTCCAGACGGAGCAGGAGGCTGCAAAAAGAATCTCCGAAAAATAATTTGCAGACGGCCGGTCGACCTCCCTACGCTTCCGGATGTCAGATTTCGAGAGGAGGCCCGTGATGGTTCCGATAGTCCGTCCCCGCCCCACGGCGCACCCAACCGCTGGTACGACCGACTGATCCACCGCCAACTGCGGGGTCGGCGCAGGTCGCCACGATCGGGATCGCCTTTCCCACACCCCTGCCCCGGAGGCACCGTGATCTTCCGCCCGATCGTTCCCCAGGAGCTCGACGCTCTCCTCTCCTGCATTCGGCTCGATGCGTCCACCATGATCTCCACCGACGTCATCCGCACCCGGCTCGCCGCCGGGGAGTACCGTCCGGAGTGGATCTGGGTGGCGGAGGCAGGGCCCGGCCACGTGCCGCTGCTGCTCGCCATCTGGTGGGGCATGCCCTCCGACGCCCAACCCCGGAGCCTGGACGCGGTGTTCACCACCGGGACCCCACCGGTCGCCAGCAGTCTCGATACGGGAATGTTCCGGCTGCCCCAACCCTCCGACGATCCGCGCACCGCTGCCGCTGCTGCTCTGCTCACCGCCGCCCACCAGGTCTTCGCGGCGAAGGGGCTCACTGTCCTGCCGGAATACCATCTGTTCCTGCCGCCGAGCTGGCGCGGCGAACCCGAGACTGCGGCAGCGGTGGAGTGGCGCCGCGAAGCTGCCAAGGCAGCCGGCCTCCGTCTCATCACCGAACGCCTCCGCTTCGAGTGGGCGGTGGAGGGGCCGGTCCCCGCCGTCTCGGACCGGTTGGTCTTCACCCCGGAACCGGATGACGAGGTCTTCGTCGATCTCTTCCGCCGCACCCTGCCGGGGAGTCTGGATGCCACCACCACCCGTGAGGCGATGCTCCTCGGGCCGGAGGTACAGGCCCGGAACGACCTCGCCTTCTACCGTGACGACATGCTCGGCGAACGATCATGGTGGCGAATAGCTCGGACATCCACGGGCAAGGTGGTCGGCTTCGGGGTCCCCTCGCACAACTCCACCACCCCCGTCGTGGGGTATCTCGGCGTCCTTCCCGAGTTTCGCGGGCGGGGTTTCGTGGCCGAGATCCTCGCCGAGGTCACCAGGGTCCTCGTCGCCGAGGCCGGGGAGACGGTCGTCCGGGCCGACACCGACCTCACCAACCATCCGATGATCGCCGCCTTCGAACTGCTCGGCTACCGCGAAACAGCCCGCCGGCTCGTTCTCTCCGGAGGCTGATCAGCCCCAACCGCGCATCCAGCCCAGCCAACGCCGCGGTGACACCGACCGGACAGCTCGCCACCCGCCGCAACTCTCGGCGCGCTGTCCAGTCGGCGCCAAGCCGACCGGCCCGCCACCCGATCCACCGCTTTCCCTCCCACGGAGAGGAGTTCGCCATCAGGTACGACTTCCTGCACAGCGGTCCGTGCGACCCGCGCTCCACCTCAACTCAGCGAAAACGCCCCGGCCGGGGGCGGCGGCGAGTCCTGGGCCGTCGCATCCGTGACGGGCTCGGGAGCCTGCTGCGGCGACTCCGTAAGCCGGGCGGGGAAGGGATCGGCAGCGAGCAACCGACTCAACTCACCCGTGGGGAGCGGCTCATCGGAACCGATCAGCAGAACGTTCCCGTACCTCCGGCCCCGAAGCACCCCGGGCTCGGCCACCAGACAGACGTGGGCGAACACGGCAGCGACGGTCGCCACCTGGGCCTTGGCAAAGGTGAGCGGCGGCCCGTCCACGAGGTTCGCCGCGTAGCATCCACCGGGCCGGAGCGCAGCGGCAGCCAGCCGGACGAACTCCACGCTGGTGAGGTGCGCCGGCGTCCGGGAGCCGCGGAACACGTCGGCCACCACGACGTCGAACGTCCCCGGCGCCACGGTCCCGAGTGCCGACCGCGCGTCGTCGACCACCACGTCGATGCCGGTCGGCCACGGGAGGTGCTCCGCGATGAATTCGGTCAACGGTCCATCCACCTCGACCACTTGCTGTCGAGAGCCGGGCCGCGTCCGCGCCAGGTAGCGGGGCAGGGTGAGCGCGCCACCACCGAGGTGCAGGACGTCGAGCGGTTCACCGGGTTCCGCAACCACGTCCAGCAGGTGGGCGATCCGCTGGACGTACTCGAACTCGAGGTGCGTGGGATCCTGGAGGTCGACATAGGACTGCGGCGTGCCGTCCAGGGTGAGCAGCCAACCGCCTTCGTCATCGATGTCGGGCATCAACTTGGCGATTCCCAACGCCACCTGGCGCTCGGCGGGGCGCGGCTCCGGCAGGCCGGCGGCCGGGCCGGTCATCGGACGGGCCTCCGGAACATGACGGGGCGGGAAACGATCGACGAAAGGGCAGCCATGCGGGCAGCTTAGGCCCGACCAGGGCGCTCTTCCCAAACGGAGTGATATCGCGACCGGTATGGTCGCGGAAGTGGTACCACCCCCGGACAGCCCGGGGCGGCGCAGCAGAACAGGAAGTGGGTGTGGCCGACGTGGAGTTCCGCGAAGACATCCTGGGTGCCCCGTACGAGGCGACGGAGCTCCCGCTGATCCCGGACGAGGAAGGGGCGGTCAGCGCCACGCTGGTCCGCAGACTGGTTCCGGGTTCCCGCCAGGCGGTGCTGTATTTGCACGGCTACACCGACTACTTTTTCCAGACCCACCTCGCGGACCACTTCACCGACGCCGGCTATTCCTTTTACGCGCTGGATCTGCGTAAATACGGCCGGTCGCTCCGCCCCCACCACTCACCCAACTTTGTCACGGACCTCGCCGCGTACGACGAGGAGTTGGACGAGGCGATCCGCGTGGTTCGGGAACTCGACGGCCATACCCGGGTCCTGGTGAACGGGCACTCCACCGGCGGGTTGGTGGCAGCGTTGTGGGCGGCCCGGCGCAGCGGGCGGGGGCTGGTCGACGGCCTGTTCCTCAACAGCCCGTTCCTGTCGATGCCCGCCTCGCCGGCGGTCCGTACTCTCGGGGCTCCGGCTCTCGACGCCCTCGGCCGGGCCGCTCCCACCCGTAAGCTGCCCGCACCGCTCAACCCGCACTACGTCCACAGCCTTCACCGGGAGCACCGCGGCAGCTGGGATTTCGATCTCGCCATGAAGCCGGCCGAGGGCTTTCCGCTCTACGCCGGCTGGCTGGCGGCGATCCAGCGCGGGCACCGCACGGTCCGTCGCGGGCTCTCCGTCGACTGCCCGATTCTGATGATGGCCTCCACCGCGTCCACCGTCACCAGCCGGTGGGATCCCGCGTTGATGCACACCGACGCCGTCCTGCGCGCCGACGACATCGCGGCACTCGCTCCGCGCCTCGGCCGTCATGTCACCACCGTCCGCATCGAAGGCGGTGTCCACGACCTGGTGCTCTCCGACAAGCCGGTCCGGGCCCGGGTGTTCGCCGAGCTCGACCGCTGGCTCGCCGCCTACTTCCCCACCCCATGACCGCCACCCCATGACCGCCACGCCGTGACCGCCAGCCCGTGACCACCTGCCCGTGGCTTCCGGTCCACGACTGCCGGTCCACGACCACCTCACCGCCGCCGGACCACGACCGACCCGGATCCGGCGGTGCCCCCGACAACCACCCGCCCGGCACCGACCGCCGGGCCCCCACCCAGGAGGCCGACCATCAGCAATCGTCCACCTACCGGGCTGACGGGCCGCCCACCCTCGTCCGCGCCGGTGGGCCACTGATCGGCGGACCCGTCAGCCCTCGGGGCGAGAGCGCTTCCGTCGGCTCGCAGGTGCCTCGGAGGCACCCCCGCCGCCCCGCAGCACCGACACCACGCCAAGACCGGCAGCGCTGACCGGAACGGCGAGCAGCGCTCCGATGATTCCGGCGATACCGGAGCCGGCCACCACCGCGATCATGATCGTCGCGGGGTGGAGCTCGACGGTTCGGCTCTGAATGACCGGTTGGAGGATGTTGCCCTCGATCGCCTGCACCGCCAGCACCACGCCCAGAGCCCAGAGAGCGGTGCCCAGACCGCCGTTGGCGAGGGCCACGAGGACCGCCACCGTCCCGGAGAGAAAGGCGCCCACGAACGGGATGTAGGACCCCATGAAGACCAGAGCACCCAGCCCGGCCGCGCCGGGGACACCGAGGAGGAGCAGTCCGATGGAGATGAACGTCGCGTCGATCAGCGCGATCAGGGTGGTGCCGCGCATGAAGCCGGCCATGGCCGCGAAGGCCTGCTGACCGCAGGCGATCACGGTGTCGGAGTGCTTGCCCGGCATCATCTCGTGGATGGCGTCGCCGAACCGGTGGCCGTCGCGCAGGAAGAAGAAGACCAGTGCGAGGGCAAGGACGCCTCCGGTCAGCAGTTGTGTCACCAGGCCCAGTCCGGACAGCACCCCGTTGGCGAGGGAGTCCACCAGGGTGCTTCCCGAGCCGGCGCTCTGCCGAAGTGCGTACTGGATCCGGTCGCCGAGCGGTCCGAGCCATGAGGCGATCCGGTCGCCGGCCTCCTGAAGGCCTGCGGCGATCTGCGGGGCGCTGTTCACCAGGGAGTTGACCAGCAGGGCGATGCCACCGGTCACGACCAGCACCAGAGTGGCGCAGGTCAGTCCGGCTGCCGCGCCGCGGCTGACTCCCCGTTTTACCAGCCACGGCATGACCGGGTGGAGCAGAGCGGTGGCCAGCAGTGCGACCAGCATCGGGATGGTGGCCGCTCTGAGTTCCACCACCACGAACACCGCGAACGCGGCGACGGTGATGAAGAGGATCACCGCTGCCGACCAGGCGGCGGCCGCGCGAACGGACGGCGGCAGCATCAGGGCCGGCCGTCGATCGTCCGGCACAGCCATGCGGGTGGCGACCACGGCACCCGTTTCCGACGACCCCTCAGGACCTGTGGAGGTGCTTTCACTTGATGTCGATCGTTCGACGGGCGCGTGCACCGCGCCTGCGGTCCCACGGTCATCGGCTCCGGCTTCTCGGCCGGAGGACGAACCGCCGGAGCGTCCCTCGCCGGCTTCGTCGCCTTCGCCGGTGGCAGCGCCATCAGGCGGCCGCTCGGCCGACGGGCCGCGATCCGAATCGTTCGAAGTGGGTTCGCCCTCGCCCGGCGGTGTCGGTGATTCGGTGTGCTCGTTCGACTCGCGTGGTTCCGGAGAGTCTTCCGTTGCCACCGCCACCTCCGCCGCCCGTGTGCCGCCACGATCGGCATATCTCAGCACAGAACGGTCACCGCAGCGGGCAGTCGCCTTCGGTGCGGCGCGCCGCCCGCGCGGTCGCCGAGCCGACCGCCTTCCAGCGGTCCGCCGTCGCGCGGGCTGCTGCCGGGCGGGCCGTCGACGCCCCCGGGGTGCCGCCCTGCCACCGCGTCACGGCTGCCCCGGGCCGGGCTCCGTCGACCAGGAAAGCCGAGCCCGGTGGCTCAGCCGTGGTGCTGGTCGATCGTGCGACGCAGCAGTGCGACCCGGTTGGAGGTGAGCGAGTCGACGCCGAGGTCGAGCATTCGTCGCATCGTCCGGCGCAGGTCGACGGTCCAGGTGGCGAGGGCAAGGCCGGCGTCGTGCACGGTCGCCACCAGACGCTCGTCGACCAGCCCGAAGGGGGGATTGAGGTAGCTGGGTCGCAGTTCGTCCAGCAGTCGCTGCTTGGGCAGTTGGAGTCGGTTCCAGGTCAGCGAGATCTCCGCCCGGGGAGCGAGTTCCCGGACGGCGAGCATGGCGATGACCGGCCCGCAGAAGGCGACGCGGTCCGTCAGGCCGAGGTCGCTGACGGTCCGCCAGGCCGCGGCGGCCGGCTGGGCGTCGTCCAGGTCGATCAGCAGCTGTCGGCCTTCGGTCTGCGCGACGACGGTGAGCGCCTCCGCGAGGGTGGGAATCCGCAGGCCGGGGGCGGCCACTTCCGCGAGCTGTTCGGCGGTCACGCGGTTGATCGGGCGCGGGTCGTTCCAGAGCCGCTCCAGGGTCCGGTCGTGGAGCAGCACCGGCACGCCGTCCCGGGTGAGCTGGACGTCGACCTCGACGGCGTCCGCTCCGGCCGCGAGGGCGGCGCTGACCGCCGGCAGGGTGTTCTCGCGGTGCTGGTACGGGTCACCACGGTGGGCAACGGCGCGCACGCGGCTCTTCAACGGGGTCGTCCTCTCGCACGGTCGGGCAACTCGCACCACGGGCCGCTTCACCGGCGGTTGGCCGCAGACCTCCGCATCCTAGTGCTGTGACCGGGAACGTTCGCCGGGTTGGCGGTGACGGTGCCTGAACCGGTTGGATGTGAGCCGACATCCGACTCGGTGCGGGGAGGCGTGGTGGCGGAGCCGGTCAAGGTCCGGAGGCTGACCGATCAGGAGGGCCAGCAGTTACAGCGGATCGTGCGTCGCGGAAGCATGAACACGGTGCGGTACCGGCGGGCGATGATGCTGCTGGCCTCGGCCAGCGGTAACCGGGTGCCGGTGATTGCCCAGCTGGTGCAGGCCGACGAGGACACCGTGCGGGACGTGATCCACAAGTTCAACGAGATCGGGCTGGCCTGCCTGGACCCTCGGTGGGCGGGAGGCCGTCCCCGCCTGCTCAGTCCTGACGACGAAGACTTCGTCGTCCAGACGGCCACCACCCGCCCTGCCAAGCTCGGGCAGCCCTTCACCCGCTGGTCGATCCGCAAACTGCTCGCCTACCTGCGCAAGGTTCATGACCGGGTGATCCGGATCGGCCGCGAGGCCCTGCGCTGCCTGCTCGCCCGACGAGGCGTCACCTTCCAGCGGACCAAGACGTGGAAGGAGTCCACCGACCCCGACTACGACGCCAAGCTCGACCGGATCGAGCACGTCCTGGAACGCTTCCCGGACCGCACGTTCGCGTTCGACGAGTTCGGCCCGCTCGGCATCCGCCCCACCGCAGGCAACTGCTGGGCCGGACAGGGCAAGCCCGACCGGATGCCGGCGACCTACAAGCGTACCCACGGCGTCACCTACTTCCATGGCTGCTACTCGATCGGCGACGACATGCTGTGGGGCGTCAACCGGCGCCGCAAGGGCACCACGAACACCCTGGCCGCGCTCAGATCGATCCGGGCCGCGCGCCCGGACGGCGCCCCGGTCTACGTGATCCTGGACAACCTCTCCGCCCACAACGGCAAGAAGATCCTGCGCTGGGCGAAGAACAACAACGTCCACCTCTGCTTCACCCCGACGAACGCCTCCTGGGCGAACCCGATCGAGGCGCACTTCGGGCCACTGCGACAGTTCACGCTCGCCAACTCGAACCACCCGAACCACACGGTCCAGGCCCGAGCGCTCCACTCCTACCTGCGCTGGCGCAACGCCAACGCCCGCCACCCCGACGTCCTGGCCGCCCAACGCCGCGAGCGCGCCCGCATCCGCAGCGAGAAAGGCGTCCGCTGGGGCGGCCGGCCGATGGCCGCCGTGGCCTGACTACTGCGACGCCCGCACGGCCGCCCCAGCGGAGGCGACATCAAGGTCGATCACTACCTCCTCGCCCTCCCAGCGGCCTCGCTGCGAGATCGCAAGGCCGATGAAGGCCAGCTCCGCGGCCCCGTCCCGCAGCATGTACTGCTCGTGAGACTCGGGAGCAAGCCCACCCAACTCCTCACGTTCCCACGCGTCCACCGCGGCCTCCGCCACGCTCCTGGGCGGCCGCACGGTGACCCGGCCGACCTGGGTATCAACATGCGCCCCGATCGCTGCCAGCACCTTCGAGTCTTCCCGATACCGGACGTACTGCTCCTGATCCACCACGGGGCGAGGCTACCCAAGACCACGTCCCTGTCTCTGCTGATTAACCCGGCAAACGTTCCCGGTCACAGCACTAGGCGGCGCCGGTTGGGCGCTGTACAGGTACCTCCGACTGCTGGCGGCGGCTGCCTCCCCCCGTCCGTTCGAGAGGCCGCTGCACCGGCGACGCCGGTTCGCCTCCCGGGCAGCGGGTCAGCGGCGTTCGACGACGACGTTGGTCGACTTGATGACGGCGGTGGCGGGCGCGCCCGGCACCAGGCCGAGTTCCTCCGCGGAGTCGCGGCTGATCAGCGAGACCACGCGGAACGGTCCGGCCTGGATCTCCACCTTCGCGGCCACGTCGCCCAGCACCACCGCGGTCACGATCCCGGGGAACCGGTTCCTCGCCGAGGACCGCCCCTCCGTCTCGCTGTTCTCCGGCCGGGCCAACTCACGCGCGAAGGACGCGAGTTCAGCCCCGTCGATGATCCGGTGCCCGTGTTCGTCACGGGTTGCCGGCAGGCGCCCCGCGTCCACCCACCGCCGCATGGTGTCGGCGCTCACTCCCAGCATGGAGGCCGCCTCGCCGATGCGGTACGGGTGGACGGGCCGGTCGGCGATGGCCATGGATGCAGCTCCTGGGCGGCTCACGGAGGGCGGGACAGACCCTGCCATCCTGCCGTACCGGCAGCCGACCCCTTACCCACCCCGCTGTCGGCATCGCGCGCACTGCCGCCGGCGCTCCCGCCGGTACGCACCCAAACCCGCACCGGCCTCGACCGTGCGGTACCTCCCGGCGGCCGCACCGCCCCTGCACCCCCGGCACCCGTCGCCGGTCTCCACCGACACGCGAGCCGTACCTGCCCGCCAACCGCCGGTGCCACGAACCGCCGGCCCCGACGCCGCGCACCAGCCACGGCCGGAGCCTCACTCGCCGCCGAACAGCTCGCGCCGCACCGCGTCCCCGGCGGTCAGCACCGCGCCCGCCAGCACGGCACCGCCGCCCGCCGTACCGGCGCGGACCTCGGTGGCGAGCGGCGAGAGCAGTGCCAGACGGCGCTCGACCCGGGCCGCCAGCTCGGCGCCGCCGGCCTGGCCGATCTCGCCGCCCAGCACCACGCAGCCGGGGTCGAGGACCACGCAGATCGCGGACGCCCCGAGGGCGATCCGCGCTGCCAGCTCCTCCAGGAAGTCGTCGGCTCCGCTCCGGACAGCGAGTCGCACGACGGCTTCCGCGCCGGGCTCCGGCCCGTCGGGTTCGGCGCTCAGGCCGTGCCGGGCGGCGAGTTCGCAGATCGCGGCGCTGGAGACCAGCGAGTGGAAACCGCCGTCGCACCGGGTCGCGTCCGGCAGGCCGCTGGTCCCCGGCACGGGCAGGAATCCGATCTCGCCGGTGCCGCCGCTGGCCCCGCGCCGCAGCCGGCCCTCCAGCACCACCGATGCGCCGACGCCGTGGCCCAGCCAGATCAGGGCGAAGTCCTTCCGGCCCCGGGCCGCGCCGATCCGGTGTTCGGCGATCCCCGCCAGGTTGACCTCGTTCTCCAGGATCACCTCCGTCCCGGGGCGAGCGCGCAGGGCGGCGAGCAGTTTGGCGTGCCACTCGGGCAGCTTCCCGGAGTTGTTGAGCGCTCCGCTGACGGGGTCCACCAGCCCGGGCGCGCCGACCGCGACGGTGTGCAGTTCGCGGGCGCCGGCCTCGGCCGCGGTGGCGAGCAGTGCTTCGACGGTCCGCTCCACGAGCACGTCGCCGTCCCCGCCCGCTGCCGTGATGGTGGCCGTGCCGAGGGTCCGCCCGGTTAGGTCGGCGACCACCAGGCTGACTCCGGTGGCGCGGATGTCGATCCCGGCGAGGTGGGCCCGGTCGGCGACCAGCCCGTACAGCCGCGCGTTGGGCCCGCGGCGGAGCGCGGCGCTCTCTCCGGCCTGGGCGACCAGTCCGCCGCGTTGGAGCCGTTCGAGCAGGTCGGCGACGGTGGGACGGGAGAGTCCGGTGAGCGTGCGCAGGTCGGACGCGGTGAGCGGGCCCCGTTCGAGCAGCAGGTCGAGGGCGAGCCGGTCGTTGATGGCCCGGGCGGTGCTCGGCGTGGCAGTGCGAGCGGTCGTCATGAGCCAGCATCCTTCCAGAGGTTTCTATCAGGCAGGGTCCCTGATAGTTTATTGCGCATCCGATCGACCCAAGGGGGGAGCCCGGCATGGGCGAGACTCTCAAGGACGTCCGGCGCGCAAGACTGAGCGTGGCGCTGGTGTTCGCCGTCCACGGTGCCGTCACCGGCACCTTCGTCACCCGCATTCCGTGGATCAAGGACCAGCTGGAGCTGAGCCCGGGCCAACTGGGCCTGGCCCTGGTGTTCCCGGCGATCGGCGCCTCGCTCGCCATGCCGCTGGCCGGTCGGATCGTGCACCGCGTCGGCGCCCGGGCCGCACTCCAGGGGCTGCTGTCGCTGTGGTGCCTCTCGCTGGCGCTGCCGGCGCTCGCCCCGAACCTGGTGGTCCTCTGCCTCGCGCTGTTCGTCTACGGCGCGACGGCAGGCATGTCCGACGTGGCGATGAACGCCCAGGGCGTCGAGGTCGAGGAGCGCCTCGGCCGGTCGATCATGTCGGGCCTGCACGGGATGTGGAGCGTGGGCGGTCTGGTCGCCTCCGGCTTCGGCGTGCTGGCGGCGCATCAGCAGGCGGACGCCCGAGTCCAGTACGCAGTGACGGCGCTGGTCCTGGTCCTGCTGGCGCAGGTGGTGTCGCGCGGCGTGCTGGACGTCCGGCCGACCGCCGGCGAGGAGGCGCCGCCCCGCTTCGCGCTGCCGCCGAAGGAGGCGCTGGTCATCGGACTGGTCGGCTTCTGCGCGGTCTTCGCCGAGGGCGCGTCGATGGACTGGAGCGGCGTCTACCTGCGCGACATCACCGGTGCCTCCGCATCGACCGCGGCCGCCTGCTTCACGGCCTTCGCCGCCACCATGGGCGCCGCCCGACTGGCCGGCGACGCGGTGATCCGTCGGCTCGGCCCGGTCCGCACGGTGCGGGTCAGCGGCGCGGTCGCCACCGCGGGTGGTCTGCTGGTGGTCTTCGCGCACAGCCCGTACCTGGCCATTCCGGGCTTCGCGCTGATCGGCATAGGCATCGCCGTGGTCGTTCCGCTGGCGTTCGCGGCCGCCGGACGGGCCGGAACCAATCCGAGCCAGTCCATCGCCGGTGTCGCCACCATCACCTACACCTCCGGCCTGGTCGCCCCGGCCGTGGTGGGCGGCATCGCCCAGTCCAGTTCGCTGACGGTCTCCTTCACCGTCGTCACCCTGCTGGCGGCCGCACTGATCCCGTCCGCCACGGCCATGCGCCACCGCAAGCCGGCCGACGCTCCGATCGCGTCCGCCGCCCCGGAGTCCGCGGAACCCGCGCGCTGATCCCGCAGCATGATGCGCACCGTCGAGCCGGGCGTCGGCGGCGGCTCGGGCAGTGGGCGGGCCGAGGCCGACAGTCCGACCGCCCGCCCGCGCCGAGCCGCCACACCGCCTGGAAGAACAGCCACCAACCCCGGTGACCTGCCCGTCCATCCCGCCGTGGGATGCTCGTGGTCATGAATTCGGCCCCGCGAAACCCGATCGGCGCCCATGTTCCCGTTGCCGGAAAGGGCCTGGCGGGGACGGGGCTGGCCTACGCCGCGAAGGTCGGCGCGGAGGCGGTGCAGGTGTTCGTCGCCAACCCGCGCGGCTGGGCCACTCCGGCCGGCAGTCCGGCGCACGATCTGGCGTTCCGGACGGCCTGCACCGAGCAGGGCATCCCGGCGTACGTCCACGCGCCCTACCTGATCAACTTCGGCTCCGAATCGTCGGCGACCCGTGAGCGTTCGGCCGAGTCGCTGACGCACTCGCTGCACCGCTCGGCGGCGATCGGCGCCCTCGGCGCGGTGGTGCACACGGGCTCGGCGCTGTGCGGCACCCGGCAGGAGGCGCTGGCGCAGGTCCGCGCCCACGTGCTGCCGATCCTGGACGGGCTCGACCGGTACGGGGACGACGCCCCGCAACTGCTGCTGGAACCGACGGCCGGCCAGGGCAGCTCGCTGTGTGCCCGGATGGAGGACCTCGCCGCGTACCTGGACGCACTCGACCACCACCCGCTGGTCGGTGTCTGCCTGGACACCTGCCACGCCTTCGCCGCCGGTCACGACCTGGCCGCGCCCGGCGGGGTCGACGCCCTCTTCGACGCGCTGCACCGGGCGGTCGGTCCGGACCGGCTCCGGCTGATCCACGCCAACGACTCGCAGGACGTCGCGGGCGCCCGCAAGGACCGCCACGAGAACATCGGCGCCGGCCACATCGGCGCGGACGCGTTCCGGGCGCTGCTGGCGCACCCGGCCACGGCCGGCGTCCCGTTGATCATCGAGACCCCTGACGGCCGGCACGACCCCGACCGCGTCGAAGGCGTCCGGCACGCCGCCGACATCGCCCTGCTGAAGCAGCTGCGCCGGCCCACCACCTGATCCCACCCCGCCGAGCCCCAGGCCGCGGCCCCGCACACCCCACGGCCGAGCACCCTCCCCAACCCCCTGCGCCCGCGCCGGTTAAGCTCCCCGGGTGCCCGCCCCGCAGCCGACACCCGGCCCCACCGCACCACTCCCCACCGCCGACCCCGACACGCCCACCCCCACCGCCCCCGGCACGCCCGCCACCGCAGGAACACGCGCCCCCGCCCACCGCCACGCGCTGCTGCGCCTCGGCCTGCTCGCGGCCGTCCTCGCGGCCGCCGCGGCCTCGCTGCTGCTCTGGGATCCGACGGCGGTGCTGGCGGCGGCCGCCGGACCGTGGCGGATGCCGGTCGCGCTGGCGGCGTACGCCTTCGGGACGGTGGCGTTCCTGCCGCGCCCGGCGTTGAACGCGGGGATGGGGTTGCTGTTCGGGTCGCTGTGGGGTGTGCCCCTGGCGGTGGCCGGGTCGGCGATCGGCGCGATCGTGGCGTTCGCGCTCGGCCGGTCGCTGGGCCGGGAGGCGCTGCGGCCGCTGGTCCGCGGCAGGGTGCTGACCGAGATCGACCGTCGGCTGTCCGAACAGGGTTTTCGCAGCGTCCTGCTGGTGCGACTGTTCCCGGGGGCGCCGTTCCAGGCGGGCAACTTCGCGTGCGCGTTCTCGGGGGTCCGGTTCTGGCCCTACCTTGCCGCGACGGTGCTCGGCGTGGTCCCGACCACCGCGGCGTACGTCATCGCGGGGGCCAGCGCGAGCTCGCCCGGGTCGCCGGCGTTCCTGATCTCGGCCTCGGTGATCGCGGCGATGTGCGTGTTCAGCGCCGTCTCGCTCTGGCGCGCCCGCCCCCGCCGCTCCTCCGACTGACCACCACCGCCCAGCGCCCGAGCACGTCGCCCCGAAGGACGCGTCCGCCTACCGCTCGATCTCCGGCGACCATTCGCCGACCAGCCGCAGCCACCCGGTGTTGACGACCATCAGCACGCCCAGCCAGATCGCCCAGCCCTGCTGCCCGGTGACCGCCAGCAGCGCCACCGAGCTGCCCCAGAGCAGCAGTTGGACGCCGTACCAGGCTGCCGCCGAGTCGCGCACGGGCCGTCGCGGTGCGGCGTAGCGTCCCCACAGCACGGCCGCGGCCACCGGCAGCGCCAGTGCGATCAGCACGCGCACCGCCACCGGCCCGCCGCTCCACAGCCCGTAGCCGCCGACGGCCAGCGCACCCAGTGACGCCAGCTCCAGCAGCAGCCTCAGCGCCAGCTGCACCCCCGTCATCGCCTTGCGCACACCCACACCCGCACCCCGCCCACGTCAACCAGCAGCAATCCTCAGATCATCGCACCGGCACCCCACCCCCACGCCCCGCGCACCCGCACCCGCGCCCGCGCCCGCCCGAAGCCCCCCACCCGCGCCCGCTCGAAGCCACACACCCACCCCCGCCCCCGCACCCACCCAAAACCGCTCGACCAGCACCCCACCCCTCCCCCACCATGGACGGCATGACGGAGAACTCCAGCCCCGCCGCCATCACCCGCACCTCCCCCGCCTACGCCGCCGACGAGACGCCCATGCTCACGGCCTGGCTGGAGTTCCACCGCGCCACCCTCGCCCTCAAGTGCGAGGGGCTGACGCCGGAGCAGCTCCGCGAGCGCTCCTGCCCCCCGTCCACGATGTCGCTGCTCGGGCTGGTCCGGCACATGGCGGAGGTGGAGCGCCACTGGTTCCGCAGCATCCTGAACGGCGAGGACCTCGGGCCCGTCGGCCGGTACTGGACCGAGGCCCACCCGGACGGCGACTTCGACCTGGTCGACGACGCCGATCCGGCGGCCGACACCGCCGCCTGGCAGGCGGACATCGCCTACGCCCGCGCCGCGGTCGAGGGCGTTCCGTTGGGCACGGTGGGCAAGCGTCAGCGGCGCGGCAGCGACGTGACGCTCCGTTGGATCCTGGTCCACATGATCGAGGAGTACGCCCGTCACAACGGTCACGCCGACCTGCTCCGCGAGCGCATTGACGGCGCGATCGGCGAGTGACCGCCCCACCCAGGCGCACACCCACACCCCACCCGGGCGCACACGCACACCCCGCTCAAACACGCCAGGAGTACCCGAAGCACCGCAAGCACCCGTCACACCAGCACCACCAGGCACACCCGACACGCGGTCGCAAGGCGAGAACCGGGAACAACGGCCCGAACTGAACCCCATCGAGTGAAGCCGTTACACGATTGTTGACACACAGTCAACTGCCCTCCGGCCGCCACCGATAGTGTCGTCGCGCGCAACCGTTCACCCGCCGTGTGCGTCGTTGCGGATGTCCGGGCAGGCACGGATGTCCGCCCACGCCACAACCTGCCGGGTGGGCGCGTGCGGGCACTTCTGCGGTGATCAGTGCGATACTCGGACAGTTCCAACAAGCGGATGAGGTGTCAAAACGACCTTCATCCCCCGGGGGACGAGTACGGAACGAGACAGGGAGGCGCGGCTAATGGGAGCACTTCGCGACGAGCACCACAACGGGTGGCTGATGCCTTCCGGCAGCTACCCGGCCGCGGTGTACGAGGAATCGTGGGACGGCGAGGAGACGCTGCCGAGCGTGCAGGTCGGCCCGTCCAGGATCGTCTCGCTCCGGCCCACCGGGTTCGAGGCCGCCCGCACTGTCGGCGAGCACATCCGCGCCGCCACGCCGGTGGTCATGGACCTCACCGAGATGGACGACGCCGAGGCCAAGCGGATGGTCGACTTCGCCTCCGGTCTGATCTTCGGCACCCAGGGCGGCATCGAGCGGATCGCCCGCCGGGTGTTCCTGCTGACGCCGGCGGACGTCGAGGTGATGGTCATCGACCGCCCGCTCGACGAGTCCGGCTTCTACAACCAGAGCTGAACCGGGCGGCGCCACCCGCCGCCCGCGCGCCCACCCCGAAGACCCCGCGCCCCGCGCGGGGTCTTTGCCGTGCCCCCGCCCGCCCCCCCGCACCGCACAACAGCCATCCACGAGACCCCACGCTCCAAAATGAGACACCAATGTCTCATCTGCGCTAAGCTGATCTCATGGCTACCGACCGCGACTCCGTCCTCCAGGCCGCCGTCGGCGTCCTCTCCCGGCGCCCGACGGCCCATCTCGACGAGATCGCCCGCGCCGCCGGCATCAGCCGTGCCACCCTGCACCGGATCTTCCCGGGCCGGGAGGCGCTGATCCGCGAGGTGGGCGCGCTCGGCCTGCGCCGGTTCGCCGCCGCGCTGGACACCGCGCGGGTGGAGGAGGGCAACGCCGAGGCGGCGCTGCGCCGACTGGTGGAGGCGGTGGTGCCGGATGCGGCGCTGTGCGCCTTCCTGGCCGGTGAGAACCAGCTGTACGACGACCCCGGGATCAACGATCTCTGGGAGCTCCAGGACGCCCGGGTCCGCGCGCTGTTCCTGCGCGGGCAGCAGGAGGGGGTGTTCAGGATCGAGCTCTCGGCCGGCTGGCTCAGCGAGGCGTTCTTCGATCTGGTGGCCGGCATCGGCTGGGCCGTCCAGGAAGGCCGGCTCGCCCCTCGCGAAAGCGCGTTCTCGCTCGCCGAGCTGTTCCTCGGCGGTGCCCTACGGAAACCCGATACCCGATGATGTCCCACCCCGTCGCAGACCTGTCGAACCGGTCCGGCCGTCGCTGGACCGGTCTCGGCGTCCTCGTGCTCGCCGTCACGCTGGTGGCGGTGGACGCGACGGTGCTGTCCCTCGCCATCCCGTCGATCACCGAGACCCTCCGCCCGTCCGGCACCCAGCTGCTGTGGATCGGCGACAGCTATTCCTTCGTGCTGGCCGGCCTGCTGGTGTCGATGGGCGCGCTCAGCGACCGGCTGGGCCGCAAGCGGGTGCTGCTGGCCGGGTCGGCGGCGTTCGGCGTGGCCTCGCTGCTGGCCGCGTACGCGCCGGGGCCGGGCTGGCTGATCCTGGCCCGGGCGCTGCTCGGCGTGGCGGGCGCGACGATCATGCCGTCCACGCTGTCGCTGATCCGCGCGCTGTTCCCGGACGCCCGGGAGCGGGCGACCGCGATCGGCATCTGGGGTGCGGGCGCGACGGCGGGTGCGGCGCTGGGGCCGCTGGTGGGCGGGGTGCTGCTGGAGCACTTCTGGTGGGGGTCAGTGTTCCTGCTGAACCTGCCGGTGATGGTGCTGCTGCTGGTGTTCGGCGGCTGGCTGCTGCCGGAGTCCCGCGATCCGCGCCCGGGCCGCTGGGACATGCTGAGCGTGCTGCTGTCGATGGCGGGCGTGATCGGCGCGGTGTACGGGATCAAGGAGTTCGCCGCGCACGGCCTGGACGGGTGGACCACGCCGGTGGTCTTCGCGCTCGGCGCGGCGGCACTGGCCCTGTTCGTGCGGCGCCAACTGCGCTTGGAGAACCCGCTGCTGGAGGTCCGGCTGTTCCGTGACCGCCGGTTCACGGCGGCGGTGGTCGCCTCGTTGATCAGCCTGATCGGCCTGTCCGGCGTGATCTTCTTCATGTCGCAGTACCTCCAGCTGGTCCGCGGCTGGTCGCCGCTGTCGGCGGGCGTCGCCGAGCTGCCGGCCTTCGTCGGCTCGGTGGTGGGCGGTCTGCTGACGGCCCGGCTGGCCCGGCGGGCGGGCGCCCGGCGGGTGCTGACGGTGAGTCTGCTGGTGATGGGGCTGGGCATCGCGGTGCTCGGCATGATCCGGGTCGACAGCGCCTACCTGCTGATCGGCTCGTCCTTCCTGGCGCTGGGCACCGCCGAGGGGGTGGTGTACACCCTCTCCTCGGACCTGGTGCTGGGCACCGCCCCGGCCGACAAGGCGGGCGCGGCCTCGGCGGTGTCGGAGACGGCGTACGAGCTGGGCGCGGCGCTCGGCATCGCGCTGGTGGGCTCGATCGTGACGGCCCTGTACGCGGGGTCGCTCACCGTCCCGGCGCAGACCGATCCGGCGCTGGCCGACCAGGCGGGGCAGTCCCTGGGCGGTGCGGTGGAGGCGGCCGCGACGCTGCCCGACGGGCTCGCCGCGCAGCTGCTGGCCAGCGCGAACTCCGCGTTCGTGCACGGCGTCAACGTCGCGGCGTGGGTCTCGGCCGCCCTGCTGCTGGCCGCCGCGGTCCTCACCCGCCGCCTCCTGCGGGCCCGCCCCGGGAACCCGACGGCCCCCGCCGCCCCCGCACCCGTCCGCGAGCCGGCCCACCACTGACGTCCCCGTCAACCCGGCACCGCCCCGTCACCCCGTCAACCCGGCGCCGTCAACACACTGCCGTCAACCCCGCTCGCACAGGTGAGCAGGGTTGGCGGCAGCAACGGTGTGAAGGACGGGCACCGCCCCGACCGGCGCGCTCCGGTTCGGCCCGCGCCGTACGATCCGCTGCTCCCCACGACCCTCGGCCTCCTCACCGCGTTGCCGCGCCCGCCGGCCGTCGGCAGCCGCCCGTCGGCAGCTTCCCGTCTCCTCTCGGCGGGCCCCGATCTGACGGCCCGTCGGGCTCCTCCCAATGGCGCAGCGCCGCTGGCCTGCGGGGTTGCCGGGCTCCGACGATGGGGACGGAGAGCGGAGCGCTGGTTCCGCACGTCCTGGCGCGGGCCGTGGGCTCGCCGGATCGACCGCGGCACGGAGTGGCCGGCGCGGTCCTGAGCGAAAGGGTGCAGCGCGATGCGAGACGCGGACCAGAACAGTTCCTCCTCCGACGGGCCGCGCGGGCCGTTGCTGCGCCAGGGCCGGGTGGTTCCGCCGGTCCGTGCGGCACGGCCGCCCCGACCGGCCCGCAGGGTGGCGCGGCTGGTGCTGGCGCTGGGCGCGGCGGTGACGGGGGTGGCGGTGATGGCGTCCTGCGGCGGCTCGTCGGGCGAGGATCCGGTGCAGCAGGCGCTGGAGACGTTCACGGTGGGGGCGGAGAACTTCTCCGGCGAGCCGGCCTCCCCGCTCGCCTCGCTGCACTCCTCGGCGCTGGCCTCGGTCTCCTCGGCGCGGGCATCGGCCTCGCGGCAGGCGGCGGCGTTCGAGTCCTCGGCCAATGCCCAGGTGGCGGCGGGCCGGGAGAAGGCGACCGAGGTGCTGGCGACCGTCCCGGACGGGGGAAACGCGCTCGGCGATGTGACGCTGACCGGCATCCCGACCCAGGTCACCGGCAATCTGACGGCGGCGAAGGTGACGGTCCGCAACAGCACCGGGGAGACCCGTTCGTACGCCGTTCAGGTGGATTTCACCGATGCCTCGGGGCAGACCGTGGATTCCGCGGTGGTCGGCGTGGAGAACCTCGCGGCGGGGGCCAGTGCGAACCCGGTGGCGTTCTCGACGAAGAGTTCGGAGACCACGCTGGTGCCGGTGGTGGTGAAGGCCCAGCGCTACTGACGGCTGCGGGCCGAGTGCCCCTCAGCAGCCCGGGGCCCCGCTCACCACCCCGCCGTACGGGACGCCCGTCGCGCCCCTGCCGGGTGCCACCCCGCCGTACGGGACACC